>NZ_WSPG01000009.1:0-127551 GCF_022819185.1 Morganella sp. HSTU-ASny43 | reverse complement strand
AAAATAATATTTTTTGTGATATGTCCTGCGAGTGCCCACACAGATTGTCTGATAAATTGTTAAAGAGCAGTTGCAACATTCGCTGCCGTTGCCGGTCTTCTGCGTTGTTGCGAGGCTGCGTATATTACGTTTCCAGCCCCTTCGAGTCAAGCGTTGTTTTTCAACTTTTTTCGCTTTCCTCTACTGTCGGCGCGCTTCTCAGCGTGTTGCTCCGTGTCAGTGAGGGCGCATTATAGACACTCGCTGAGATCACGCAAGTGTTTATTTGAAAAAAATGTTTGTTCGCGTTTTTTTTAGACAAAACAGGTATATTTGAGCTTTTATTCGCCTGTTTTGTCATTAATATGCCCATAATGCTTCTTATATATCATTATCCCGCTTTGTTAATGCATCACACCAAGGAATCAGAATGCAGTTTTCAGAACAACTCAATGCGTCACAAAAGAACCTGTCTTATCTTCTGGCTGAAAAACTGGGACAGCAGATTTTATCCGGCAAGTATCCGCCGGAATCTATTTTGCCGGGAGAGATTGAGTTGGCGGAGCTGTTCGGGGTAAGCCGGACCGCTGTCCGTGAGGCAGTAAAAATGCTGGCGGCGAAAGGAATGGTTTTACCGCGCCCGCGCATCGGCACCCGGGTGATGCCGGTGATAAGCTGGAATTTTCTCGACCATGACTTTATTAAGTGGTGGCTGAGCAGCGGAGACCACCGGCAGGTACTGACGTATTTCCGCGAGCTGCGCGCCGCGATTGAACCCCAGGCCTGCGCACTGGCCGCCATGAATGCCGGAAAAGATCAGAAACAGTCACTTTCGTTTCTGTTAAAAGAGATGACCTTATTATCCGCCCATTTTGAGCGGGATAAATGGATAGCCGTTGATCACCGCTTCCACCACCTTATTTACCAGGCGTGCGGAAATCCGTTCTTTTCCTCTTTCGCCAATTTATTTGATTTTGTGTATCACAACTTTTTTGAATCCATCACCACCAATCAGGTTATTGAGATTGATCTCCACAAGGAGATTGTGGATGCCATTATCGACGGGAACGGAGAACGCGCCCGTCAGGCATGTCAGGTGTTGTTGAGTAAAGTGTGAATATGTAATAGTTACACTACTGACTATTCAGAGATAATGCATTAAGGGAAAACATGTTTAAAACAGCCCGGAATATGGCGGGCCTGCCGTGGATTGCCGCAATGGCGTTCTTTATGCAGGCGCTCGATGCCACCATTCTGAACACCGCTCTGCCGGATATTGCCAGAAGCCTGAACCACTCTCCGCTGGCGATGCAGTCCGCTGTTATCAGTTACACACTGACAGTGGCGCTGCTGATCCCGGTCAGCGGCTGGCTGGCCGACCGCTTCGGTACCCGCAGGGTGTTTATTATCGCGGTAATTCTGTTTTCCCTCGGTTCTTTATTATGTGCCTTTTCACCCAACCTGCCATTTCTGGTGGTGTCGCGGATTATTCAGGGGATAGGCGGGGCAATGATGATGCCGGTGGCCCGGCTGGCGCTGCTGCGGGCTTATCCGCGCAGCGAGCTGCTGCCGATTCTCAACTTTGTCACCATTCCGGGATTGGTCGGCCCGGTGCTGGGGCCGCTGCTCGGCGGGATCCTGGTGACTTACGCCACCTGGCACTGGATTTTTATCATTAATATACCTATCGGGATTCTGGGGATTATTTACGCCATCCGCCATATGCCTGATTTCACCATGCCGAAACGCCGCTTTGATACATTAGGCTTTGCCCTGCTCGGTGCCGGGCTGGTCTCTGTTTCTGTCAGTCTGGATCTGTTCGGGGATAATGCTCTGGCAGCGGCAACGCCGTTCCTGGTGATGGGCAGCGGTTTTGTACTGCTGACTTTCTATGCCCTGCACGCCCGCCGTATTTCTGCGCCGATTATTCCGCTGAGTCTGTTCCGCACACGGACATTCAGTGTCGGGATCGCCGGTAACGTTGCCACGCGTCTGGGCACCGGCTGTATTCCGTTTCTGATGCCGCTGATGTTACAGGTCGGTTTTGGTTATCCGGCTGTGGTGGCGGGGATGATGATGGCGCCGACGGCGATCGGCTCTATTCTGGCAAAATCAGCGGTCACGCAGATTCTGCGCCGCTACGGTTATCGCCTGACATTATTTGCAATCACACTGGTGATCGGCGCAATCATTTCTTCTTTCTATTTTCAGTCACCGGGAATGTCGATTTACCTGCTGGTGCTGCCGCTGTTTATTCTCGGTATGGCGATGTCCACACAATTCACCGCGATGAATACCATTACCCTCGCAGATCTGACTGAGCACAATGCCAGTTCCGGTAACAGTGTGCTGGCTGTGACCCAGCAGCTTTCCATCAGTTTCGGGATTGCGGTGAGTGCGTCTGTATTACGCTATTTTGAGTCTCAGGATTGGGGGTCAATCGTTGATAATTTCCACGCGACCTTTGTGACGGTCGGGGTGATGACGATTCTGTCGGCGTTTGTGTTCCTGTTCCTGAGCCGGACTGACGGGCGGAATATGATTAAGAAGAAAACCCGCCCCTCAGACAGTCCGGCCTCACATTAACGGCAGATAACAGAGCCCCGGTTTATCAGTGCCGGGGTCAGCACCAGTAAATCAGAAGGCGCGTCTGCATCATCCATGCGGCGCAGCAGCTTATCCACCGCCAGTTTGCCCAGCTCATCTTTCGGCTGGTGAATGGTGGTCAGCGGCGGGGTGAGAAATGCCGCCAGGTCGATATCATCATAACCGACAACCGCAATATCCTGCGGGATACGCAACCCTTTCTGCCAGATAGCCTGATAAGCACCGACCGCCATCGCATCGTTACCGGCAAATACCGCCTGCGGCGGCAGCGGCAGAGAAAGCAGCTGATTCATGGCACTGAAACCGCCACTGAATTCAAAATCACTTTCCAGTACATACTCCGGCGGCACATCCAGCCCGGCCTGTGCCATTGCGCGGTAAAAACCGTCCAGACGGGATTTGGCCGGTGATTTATCCAGTGGCCCGGCAATACAGGCAATCCGGGTAAAACCGTTTTCGATCAGATGATTGGTGGCAATTTCGCCGCCGAGAAAAGAGTTGTCCTGAATCACATCCCCGCCGAACGCAAACGGCGACCAGTCCATCATCACCATCGGCAGACGGGGATAGCGGCTGAACACCTCCGCTGACGGGCCTTTTATCTCAGTACACATCAGCAGCAGGCCATCCACCCGCTTTTGCAGCAGCGTTTCCAGACTGCTGTTCATCCGTTTGTGATCCCCTTCGGTATTACAGAGGATCAGGCTGTAGCCGCGCTCGTAGCAACTGCGCTCCACGCCGCGGACGACTTCCGCATAAAACGGGTTATTACTGGTGGTCACCAGCATTCCGATGGTGTTTGTGCGGTTCATTTTCAGGCTGCGCGCAAGTGCAGACGGCGCATAGTTCAGCTCGGCAATAGCATCATTTACTTTCTTGCGCACGCCGTCACTGACAAAACGGTTATTGTTGATGACATGTGAGACTGTCGAGGTGGATACCCCCGCCAGCCGCGCCACATCTTTCATCGTCGCCACAGTCTTAACCACGCTCCGCAAGGAATGCATCAATTTCACGGCGCCACGGCACCGATGGCTGAGCACCCCGGCGGGTGACAGCAATTGCGGCAGCGGCATGGGCAAAACGCACCGCTTCATCTGCCGGTTTTCCTTCCAGCAGCGCCGTGACATACGCGCCGTTAAAGGTATCGCCGGCTGCGATAGTGTCCACCGCATTAACTTTAAAGCCCGGGATCCGGCGGCCTTCACCGTTTACGCTCAGCCAGACACCGCGGCTGCCCAGGGTGATCAGTACCTGTCCGATACCTTTATCATGCAGTACCTGCGCCGCTCTGGCTGCGCCGGTTTCATCACTGACAGAAATACCGGTCAGCTTTTCCGCTTCGGTTTCATTCGGGGTGATAACATCCACCAGCTTCAGCAGGCTGTCCGGTAACTCCCGCGCCGGGGCCGGATTGAGGATCACTCTGGTCTGATGATTTTTTGCAGCCTGTGCGGCGGCAATCACCGTTTCCAGCGGGGACTCCAGCTGCATCAGCAGGGCATCGGATTGCTCAACGAGCCCTTTATAAGGCGCAAAATGTGCCGGTGTCAGCGCGGCATTGGCACCGGCACTGATGCCGATGACGTTTTCACCGTCTTCATTCACAAAAATCATCGCCACACCGGTAGCCGCTTCCGGTACCACGCTGACTGCGGCGGTGTGAATACGGTCGCGCTGCAGCTGCGCCAGGATTTCCACACCGATGGCATCATCCCCCACACAGGCAATAAAGGTAATATCAGCACCGCTGCGTCCGCAGGCCACCGCCTGATTCGCGCCTTTGCCGCCGAAGGCTGTCTGATATTGCTTACCGATCACCGTTTCGCCGGGTGCCGGGAACTGTGCAATATTCATAATATGATCGACATTAATACTGCCGAGAACGGTCAGACGGGATGTTGTCATTACCTTTATTTCCTTAATTACTGACAATACTCCCCGGCACGGTGTACCGGGGAGGCTGATATCGTTAGTCTTTTACAATCAGTTCTAACTCAACCGGAATGGTTTTGTCGATTTTTTCGCCTTTCAGGACTTTATCGGCGGTCTGAATACCAATGATACCGATCTGGTCAGGACGCTGTGCCACGGTTGCACCCAGTTTGCCGCCTTTCACAGCTTTGATGCCGTCAGCTGTACCGTCGAAGCCGACCACCAGCACATCATCACGGCCTGCAGTCTGCAATGCACGCTGCGCACCTAATGCCATTTCATCGTTCTGGGCAAATACTGCCTGAACAGCCGGATGTGCAGTCAGCAGGTTCTGCATAACGTTCAGACCTTTGGTACGGTCGAAATCTGCCGGCTGGCTGGCCAGTACATTCATTTTATGCGCAGCAACCGCCTGTTTGAAACCTTCACCGCGCTCACGGGAAGCTGAAGTCCCGGTGATACCTTCCAGCTGGATAACTTTGGCATCCGCGCCGGTTTTACGGGCAATATAATCACCGGCCAGTTTGCCGCCGAGAACGTTATCAGAGGCAACGTGGCTGACCACTTCACCTTTATTGGCAACACGGTCCAGGGTGATAACCGGGATATTGGCTTTGTTAGCCAGGATCACCGCGTTACCGACCGCATCAGAGTCTGTCGGGTTAATCAGCATCAGTTTGGTGCCTTTCACGGTCAGATCCTGCACGTTAGCCAGTTCTTTCGCCGGGTTATCCATGGAATCCAGAACCACCAGGTCGTAACCGAGTTTATCCGCTTCTTTCTGCGCACTGTCTTTCATGGTAACAAAGAACGGGTTGTTCAGTGTGGAGATCACCAGGGCAATGGACTCTTTTGCCAGTGCATTGGCGCTGATAGTGGCGCTCAGTGCAACAACGGAGAAAAGGGTCGCAATCTTTTTCAGTTTCATGTTTCTGTTCCTTGCAGGATTCGGGTAAGTGGATTATTTACTGCTTTTGTTATCAACGAGTACAGCCAGCAAAATCACAACCGCTTTAACAATCATCTGGTAGTTGGAGGAGATCCCCAGCAGATTCAGCGCGTTGTTCAGAAAACCTAAAATCAGCGCCCCGATCAGGGTGCCCATAATACGGCCTTTACCCCCGGCGAGACTGGTGCCGCCGAGTACCACCGCCGCAATCGCATCCAGCTCATAACCGTTACCGGCCATCGGCTGTGCGGACGATAAACGCGCCACTTCAATCACACTGGCTAATGCCGCCAGCAGACCACAGAGAGCGTAAACAATGATTTTAATTTTATCGACATTAATACCGGACAGGCGGGTTGCGGATTCATTACCGCCCAGCGCGTAGATATAACGGCCCAGGCGGGTATGATGCAGCAGATACCAGGCCGCCGCGAAAACGACAATCATCAGCCAGACCGGTGCCGGGATGCCGAACAGACGGCCGATACCAAACCAGCTGAACACATCGGCGTTATCACTGAATCCGGTGCTGATCGGGCTGCCGTCGGTATACACACGGGTCACACCGCGCAGTAACAGCATCATCACCAGCGTGGCGATAAAAGCCTGCACTTTCCCTTTCGCGACAATCACCCCGGTCACACCACCGATAGCCGCACCCAGTGCCAGCGCACCTGCAACAGCAACAATGGCGTTAACATCCGCACCCACCATGGAGGCCGCCACCGCACCGGTCAGTGCCAGCAGAGAACCGACAGACAGGTCAATCCCGGAGGTCAGGATCACCAGTGTCATACCCACCGCCATAATGGCGTTAACAGAGGTCTGCTGGAGAATATTGAACAGGTTATTCAGGGTAAAAAAGTTCGGGCTGATCATGGAGACAATCACAATCAGGATCAGCAGCGCGATCAGTGATTTCTGCTCAAGCAGCCATTCTTTGGAAAACCAGCGTTTTGACGCCGGGGTTGAATCTGTACGCATATCTTACTCCTGCCCTGCGCCATATTGTTTGCCGACTGCGGCGGCCATTAATGCTTCCTGAGTGACGTTTTCCGCGGCAAACTCCCCGCTTATCCGTCCTTCGTGCATGACCAGAATCCGGTCACTCATTCCCATGACTTCCGGCATTTCCGATGAAATAAGGATGATACTCAGGCCTTCCTGTTTAAATTTGTTGATCAGCTGATAAATCTCTTTCTTCGCCCCGACATCCACACCGCGTGTCGGTTCATCGAGGATCAGAACTTTCGGCCGCGTCATCAGACCGCGTGCAATTGCCACTTTCTGCTGATTACCGCCGGATAAGAACCCGATTATCTGATCCATGCCCGGGGTTTTGATATTGAACAGCTGAATAAAATCGCTGACAGTCAGATGCTCTTCTTTATGATTAAGGCGTCCGGTCTTGCTGCTGAAATACGGCAGCGCCGTCAGAGACATGTTCTCTTTTACTGACATCCCCAGCACCAGACCATCGCGTTTGCGGTCTTCGGAGATATACACGATGCCGTTATCCAGCCCGGCTTTCGGTGAGTTTATCTGGCAGGCTTTACCGTCCATTTCAACCGTTCCGCCGGTTTTTGCCATCGCACCGTAAATGATTTTCATCAGTTCGGTACGCCCGGCGCCCATCAGCCCGGAAACACCGAGAATTTCATTCTCATGCAGCGTGAAACTGACATCATGCACATCGCGGCCGCACAGGTTTTTTACCACCAGCTTCTCTTTGCCGCGCGGCAGAGTCAGACGCGGATACTGATCTTCCAGTTTACGCCCGACCATCATTTCGATCAGGCTATCCTCCGTCAGGTCAGACACCGGTTTTTCACCGATAAACTGTCCGTCGCGGAACACCGTCACATCATCACAAATCTCAAAAATCTCTTTCAGACGGTGGGATATATAGACAATCCCGCAGCCCTGCTCGCGCAGTTCGCGGATCACACTGAAGAGGGATTCGGTTTCGGTGTCTGTCAGGGCATCTGTCGGTTCATCCATAATGATGACTTTTGACTCAAAACTGAGCACCTTGGCGATTTCCACCATCTGCTGATCGCCGATAGACAATTCAGCCACCAGCCGGTGGCTGCTGTAAGTGAGATTCAGACGGGCCAGTAATTTATCCGCTTCGGCATACATTTTTTTCCAGTCAATGTTACCGAAACGGCCGGTAAACTCGCGGCCGAGGAAAATGTTTTCTGCAATCGTCAGTTCCGGGATCAGGTTCAGTTCCTGATGAATAATCCCGATACCGGCTTCCTGAGACGATTTCGGCCCCGTAAACTGACGCTCCTGCCCCAGAAACAGAATCTGACCGGCATCTTTTTTGTAGATCCCGGTCAGCACTTTCATCATGGTGGATTTACCGGCGCCGTTCTCTCCGACCAGCGCCATCACTCTGCCGGGATAAACCCGCAGGGCAGCACCGGATAAGGCTTTCACACCCGGGAAAGCTTTATCGATACCTTTGAGTTCAAGTAACGGTTCCATAAACACCTCAGAATGTCACGCCGGAGAACAGCATCACATTGGCAAATGGTGTGCACTCACCGGTCCGGATCACGGCACGGCTGTTTTGTGTCTGTAACTTGAAAGAGGCGTGAGTCACATACTGAATCTGAATCACATTACCCTGCTGTAATTCCAGTGCTTTCAGATGTGCCACGATAGCATCGTGCAGCTCACTGTTATGTGTCTGGATATCTTCCGCCATCAGTGCGGCTTCCACCTGCATCTCCTGCGTGATGACTTTAAACACCGACATAAAATCAGGCACACCCTGTGTTAATGCCAGATCAATACGTGGCGTAGCGGGCGGGATTGGCAGCCCGGCATCAGCAACAGTAATATGGTCGGTATGACCCAGACGCGCGATAACCGCGGAGACATCACCGTTCAGTAAAGCCCCTTTCTTCATAAAATCCTCCTGAGCGAAACGTTTCGCTTTTAAACTATGGTAGGAAAAATACGGGAAAACTCAATGTTCATCCATAAAAAATGTGATGGTGATCGAAACGTTTCGCTTAAGAATATGTTAAATGAAAAAGCTAACTGATTGAATGAGTTATAGCTGAATGGATTCAATTATACCGGCAGAAAAATACCGGTTATCCGGCAACTTCCCCCCTGAAATCACCGGTTCTCCCCCCGGATATCCCGGATTTTTTATCACTCTGTTACACCACTAATAAGTTATGACATCGCAAAACATATCCCGGTGTTGTTATGTTGATTTTCCCCTCTCATACCGGAGATCTTCTTATGATGAAAAAAACGGCATTTGCCGGCATACTTTTCTGTTTACTGACTTCTCAGGCGTTTGCTCACGGCTATATCACTGAACCGGCCTCACGGGCAGCAAATTGCCGTGACGGTAAAAATCCCGCTGCAATGTGTGGCTCCGCCCAATGGGAACCACAAAGTATTGAAACATTCTCCGGATTTCCGGACGGAAAATTCCCGCCGGACGGCCGGCTTGCCAGCGGTGGTATTGAGCGTTTTCTGCCACTCGATACCCCCGGTGATAACTGGCATCAGATAACGGTAAAACCGGGAACCGCCATGTTCACCTGGAAAATAACAGCCGCCCACAAAACCCGTAACTGGCGTTACTACATCACCAGGCCGGACTGGCAGCCGGGAACCCCGCTGACCCGGGCATCATTTGAACCCGAACCATTCTGTAGTTATGACGATAAAAATCAGGTTCCGCCGCAGACAGTGACACATCAGTGCACCATTCCGGAACGGAGCGGCTATCAGGTTATTTACGGTGTATGGGAAATCGCGGATACCGCCAACAGTTTCTATCAGGTGATTGATGTCCGGTTTGACTGATGTTTTGTTTTACTGATTAACAGCATTGCCGGTATCCCCGGCAATTTTTTTATCACCATTTGCGCAAAAAGCAGAAGAAACGTGATTTCACGCAGTAAACGCGGTAGCTTTTTTGGTTTATAAACGCAGAAACTGCATCAGTAAATTCACGGGAGTCCCATGCAACGTTCTGAACGTATCGCCCGGCTGAGCCGCCACCTGGAATCCGGGCTGTATGAACGACAGCACGCCATCCGGCTCTGCTTGCTGGCCACCCTCAGCGGGGAAAGTGTTTTTCTGCTCGGCCCGCCGGGAATTGCCAAAAGTATGATAGCACGGCGCATGAAACTGATTTTCAGTGACGCCCGTGCCTTTGAGTATCTGATGACCCGCTTCTCCACCCCGGAGGAGATCTTCGGTCCGCTCTCGATTGCAGCACTGAAAGATGAAGGGAAATACCAGCGCATCACGCAGGGATATCTGCCGGATGCGGAAATCGTGTTTCTCGACGAAATCTGGAAAGCGGGTCCCGCAATCCTCAACACCCTGCTGACCGCGATTAACGAACGCAAATACCGCAACGGCGACAGCGAAAATGCTATCCCGATGCGGCTGCTGGTGGCCGCCTCCAACGAACTGCCGGACGATGACAGCAGCCTGGAAGCACTCTATGACCGGATGCTGATCCGTTTATGGCTGGATAAACTTCAGGAAAAACAGAGCTTCCGCGCCATGCTTATCAGCACACCGGGGGCATCGGATGAACAGATCCCCGCGCATCTGCAGGTAACCGATGAGGAATACCATCAGTGGCAGGAAGAAATTGACCGTGTTGTGCTGACCGATCAGATATTTGAACTGATTTATCAGCTGCGTCAGCAGATTGAGCGGCTGGATAACGCACCGTATATCTCAGACCGGCGCTGGAAAAAGGCACTGCGGCTGTTACAGGCCAGTGCGTTTTTCAACGACCACAGCAGTATCACACCTCTTGACCTGATTTTGCTGAAAGATTGCCTGTGGCATGATTCCGCCTCACTGAAATCCGTTCCGCTACTGCTGACACAACTGATGTGTGAGCAGGCCTATCAACAACGCAGCCTGCTGCTGAAACTGGAAAAATACTATCAGGAATGGATCCTGGAAACGCAGACTCAGCAACAGCGGGATGCCTTCAGTGTGATCCGCAGCAGTGCCCGTTTCGGGCGCAAAGTCAGTTACGCTCTGCCGGATACGCTGCCGCCCGGCCCGGTCACCCTTTTTCTGCATAACCCGCTGACATTACATGATATGACAGTCACTCATGTGACTATTGAACGCAGTGCCTTTGATACCTTTTTTGATAAAGGCGTCTTTGATAAAGGTGGGAACATTGCGGCAAAACTCAACGGCATCGGCTTTACCCAGTCTGTATCCGCCGCAGTGAATGATAACGGCCTTCTGGAACTGCGTGATGTCAGTCTGCGCAGCAGCACCCTGTTCCCGGCGGGTACCGAAAGCCGGATGACAGAGGCGCAGAAGCAAATCTGGCTGGATAAGCTTTCAGCGATACGCCAGACACTGGTACAGCAGCGCCAGCTGTTTGCACAGCATCAGCCCGCCCTGTTTGTCAGTGATGACTGGATTGCACAGATAGAGGAAAGCTTTCTGCCGGTGACAGAGCGCCTCGATAAACTGACTCAGCAAATGAGCAGCACCCCGTGTTAAGTCTTTCAGCACTGGATCTGGCGCTGGCAGTTAATGAAGGGGAACTCATTGAGGAGATCCTGCTGACACTGCTGGCCGCTCCGCAACTGGCCTGGTTTTTCGAAAAGCACCCGCGGTTACGCCGTGCGGTGCTGACTGATATGCCGTCATGGCGGAAATCACTGGAAGAACGGGTGAAAGAGGCGCTGGTTCCGGCCGCTCTGGCAGATGAATTCCGTCTTTACCAGAAAAGCACCGCTGCAGACCGGACAGAATTTTACCGCCTGCTGCCGGAGATCCTCAAAGCGCTGGAGGACATACACTCGCCGTTCTCGCCGGAAGCACACCGCCTGCACAGAGATGAGCAGGAAACCACCTCCCATCAGATATTATTCAATCAGCGCTGGCGTCTCAGCCTGATTTTACAGGTCACCACCTATCATAAAGAAATCCTGGAGCAGGAAAAAGAACAGCTCCTCGCCGAACTTCAGCAGCACCTGGCGCTGAGCGGCAATCTTGATCCGCTGATCAGTGAAAATGAGCAGGCTTCCGGTAAGTTATGGGATCTGGCCAAAGGATCACTGAAATCCCCCGGCCCGGCGGACGATCTCCTGCTGCGTTACAGCGAATTTTTAAAATCCCAGCCGGAACTGGAAAAACTGGCCTCACTGCTGGGGCGCAGCCAGACGGCAAAATCCGTTCCTCAGGACAGTGCGGTGACAGAGCCGGTCACCATTACCGAGCTGGTGCCGGATCAGACCCCGGAAGAGGTCAGCGGGGTCGGACTGAGTGATGATGTGCTGCGTCTTCTGCCCGCCGAGCTGGCGTTACTCGGCATCAGCGGTCTGGAGCTGGAATTTTACCGGAAGCTGGCCGAGAAACAGTTATACACCTACCGGTTACAGGGCGATCACTGGCAGGAACGGCAGGTGATGCGGCCTATCGTTCATCATAAAGATGAAAAACAGCCGCGCGGTCCCTTCATTATCTGTATCGATACTTCCGGCTCGATGGGCGGTTTTAATGAGCGCTGCGCCAAAGCATTTTGTCTCGCGCTGGTCAAAATCGCTATGGCCGATAACCGGCAGTGCCATGTCATGCTCTTTTCCACTGAACAGGTGCATTATGATTTTCTCGGCCCGGACGGCATCGAGCAGATGACCCGCTTTCTGCTTCAGAGTTTTAAAGGCGGAACAGACCTGGCATCCTGTCTGACAGAAGCGGCAAAACGACTGGAAACGCCGCAGTGGCGTGATGCGGATGTGGTGGTGATGTCTGACTTTATTGCCCAGCGGCTGCCGGATGAGGTGGTGAAGATGGTTAAACGTTCGCAGCAGCAGGGAAAACACCGCTTCCATGCGGTAGCCCTGTCCCATTACGGAAAGCCCGGTATCATGCGGATTTTTGATCACATCTGGCGTTTTGATACCGGCTTAAAAAATCGTCTGTTGCGCCGTTTCAGGCGGTGAGCCTCCGGGCTCACCGTACAACAGTGTATTACAGCATGTCAGTGATGGTTTCGCGCACTTCCGGTGCCCACACACTGCATTGTACCTGGCCGATATGGCTGCGCTGGAGCAGTAACATCACCAGACGTGACTGACCGATCCCGCCGCCGATAGTCTGCGGCATTTCACCGGCTGCCAGCGATTTGTGCCAGTCCAGCTCCATCCGCACCTGCTGACCGGTCAGGTCCAGCTGACGCGCCAGGGTGACCGGGTCGACACGGATCCCCATTGAGGATAACTCGAACGCATCCTGCAGTACCGGGTTCCACACGAGGATGTCCCCGTTCAGCCCTTTGTAGCCGTCACTGTTCTCAGTGGTCCAGTCATCATAATCCGGTGCACGGACATCATGGGACTCACCATGAGATAATTTACCGCCGATGCCGATTAAGAAGACGGCACCCAGTTCTTTCGCGATGGCGCGCTCACGGCCTTTGGCATCCAGGTCCGGGTAGCGTGCAAGCAGCTCTTCAGAGTGAATAAAATGAATTTGGTCCGGCAGGAACGGTGTCAGACCAAATTCCTTACTTACTGCAAGTTCTGTTTCTTTTATTGTCTGATATATTTTACTCACTGTCTGCTTCAGATAAGGCAGCGTACGCTCCTCATCTGCCATCACTTTTTCCCAGTCCCACTGATCAACATAGACAGAATGGATTGGGGTTAAGCGATCCTCATCAGGACGCAACGCTTTCATGTCGGTGTACAGACCCTGGCCCGGCTGAAAATCAAAACGCCCTAAGGTTTTGCGTTTCCATTTAGCCAGTGAATGCACGACTTCAAAGGTTGAGCCCGGCAATGATTTAACTTTCACCTGAACCGCTTTCTCGCTGCCGGATAAATTATCCTGAGTACCATCACCCACGCGGCTTAAGATTGGCCCCTGGACTTCAATAAGGCCCAGTTGTTTTTCCAGCAGACGTGAGAAGTAAGACTTCACGAAGCTGATTTGCTGCTGCTGTCGGATGAATGATTTTTCCATGATAATAATCCTTGATATGCGGAACATGTATTGCCTGTGAAATAGATTAAGCAACAGAATGGGGTATAAATTCAATATCCTTTATCAAAAATACCCTTTGCTATTTATAAAATTCATTTTTATGATACTAAAAATGAATATTCGTTAATTTAAGGGACATAAAATGGCCGAAATTTATCAGATCGACAATCTGGACCGTGACATACTTCACGCTTTAATGGCGAATGCCCGCACACCTTACGCGGAATTAGCGAAAAAATTTGCCGTCAGTCCCGGTACGATCCATGTCCGGGTAGAGAAAATGAAGCAGGCGGGTATCATCACCGGCACCCGGGTGGATATCAGTGAAAAACAGCTGGGGTTTGATGTGACCTGCTTTATCGGCATCATCCTGAAAAGTGCCAAAGATTACCCGGCCGCTCTCAAGAAACTCGATAAGCTGGATGAAGTGGTGGAAGTCTATTACACCACCGGGCAGTACAGCATCTTTATAAAGGTGATGTGCAAAACGATAGAATCTCTGCAGGACGTACTTATCAACAAGATCCAGAGTATTGATGAGATACAGTCCACTGAAACCCTGATCTCCTTACAGAACCCGATCATACGAACGATCCGCCCGTAAGAAAAAATTCTTATAACCACATTATCCACAGGTAGATCCCAGCTGTTTCACAGCGTACAATAGCGGCTCTTTACAGCAGGGGATCACCATGACCACAGTTACTCTCATTACCGGCAGTACCATGGGCAGCGCAGAATATGTTGCCGAGCATGTTGCCGAAATCCTGGAAAACGCCGGTTTTACCACAGATGTGCAGCACGGGCCGGAAGCGGACGACGTACCGCAGCAGGACAGTACCTGGTTAATTGTCACCTCCACTCACGGTGCCGGTGATCTCCCCGAAAATATACAGCCGTTCGCTGATGCCCTGCGCGAGCAGCAGCCTGATCTCAGTTCCGTCCGTTACGGGGCTATCGGGATCGGCAGCAGTGAATATGACACCTTCTGTGGTGCAGTCCGTACACTGGACGCTCTGCTCACCTCTCTGGGTGCGAAAAAAATCGGTCAGTCACTCGAAATAGATATTCAGAAACACGAGATTCCTGAAGATCCGGCTGAGATCTGGATCGAAGAATGGAAAAATTTACTCTGATTTGCTGATAAAAACAGCAATCAACTGTGGATAACTCGGGGATCAACTTGCGATCAACCCGTAGTTATTCACTGTATAAGATCACTCTCCGTCAGGCCCTGTGAATAAGTACCCGTTTTGATCCCAGCTTATACTGAACAGGATCAACGGTACTTCACAGGAAATGATCCTTTACAGTTTTATGATCTTTATGGGGATTTAACACTTATCCACAGAGGATCGCGATCCTAATAAAAGATCTAATAAAGAGATCTTTAAATAAAAAGATCTTTATATAATTACCTGCGTCTTTACCGCTCATGGTCAGACGGCAAGAGTTGAGTTATATTCTCTCCCCCGATGCGCTACTGCATTTTGTAATGAAGGTTTAACATGTTTTATCCGGATCATTTTGACGTCATTGTTATCGGCGGTGGCCACGCCGGTACTGAAGCTGCAATGGCAGCGGCACGTATGGGCCGTCAAACACTTTTACTGACTCACAATATCGACACTCTGGGTCAGATGTCCTGCAACCCTGCTATCGGTGGGATTGGTAAGGGACATCTGGTTAAAGAGATCGATGCACTCGGCGGACTGATGGCACATGCCACTGACCGTGCCGGTATTCAGTTCAGAACCCTGAACGCCAGCAAAGGACCGGCAGTTCATGCCACCCGTGCTCAGGCTGACCGCGTGCTTTACCGTCTGGCAGTGCGCACCGCACTGGAAAACCAGCCTAACCTGATGATTTTCCAGCAGCCGGTTGAAGATCTTATCGTTGAAAACGATACCGTTACCGGTGCAGTGACCCGGATGGGACTGAAATTCAGAGCCAAATCGGTTGTACTGACTGTCGGGACATTCCTGGACGGCAAAATTCATATCGGACTGGAAAACTACAGCGGCGGCCGTGCCGGTGATCCGCCATCAGTCTCACTGTCACACCGTCTGCGGGAACTGCCGCTGCGTGTCGGCCGTCTGAAAACAGGAACACCGCCGCGTATTGACGCCCGGACCATCGATTTTGCTCAGCTGACACCACAATTCGGTGACAACCCGATGCCGGTATTCTCCTTCATGGGCAGTGCGGATGAGCATCCTGAACAGATGCCGTGCCATATCACGTACACCAATGAAAAAACCCATGAAGTGATCCGCAATAACCTCGATCGCAGCCCGATGTATGCCGGTGTGATCGAAGGGATCGGCCCGCGTTACTGCCCGTCCATTGAAGACAAAGTGATGCGCTTTGCGGATCGTAACCAGCATCAGATCTTCCTGGAGCCGGAAGGCCTGACAAGCAATGAAATTTACCCGAACGGTATCTCAACCAGCTTACCGTTTGATGTGCAGATGCAGATTGTTCACTCGATGAAAGGCATGGAAAACGCGCGTATTGTGCGTCCCGGTTATGCTATCGAGTATGATTTCTTTGACCCGCGCGACCTGAAACAGACCCTGGAAAGCAAATACCTGCACGGCCTGTTCTTTGCCGGACAAATCAACGGTACCACCGGTTATGAAGAAGCGGCTGCCCAGGGGCTGCTGGCCGGTCTGAACGCCGCCCGCTATTCTGCCGATCAGGAAGGCTGGTTCCCGCGCCGTGATCAGGCGTATATCGGCGTGCTGGTGGACGACCTGTGCACACTCGGCACCAAAGAACCGTACCGGATGTTTACCTCACGGGCGGAATACCGTCTGATGCTGCGTGAAGACAACGCAGATGCCCGTCTGACCGAAACCGGCCGTGAACTGGGGCTGGTGGATGACGCACGCTGGGCACACTTCAGTGAAAAAATGGAGCTGATCGAGAAAGAGCGTCAGCGCCTGAGAGATATCCGCGTCCACCCGCAGTCCGAAAGCGTGAAAGAGATCAACGCGATCCTGAACACTCCTCTCTCCAAAGAAGCGACCGGGGAAGATCTTCTGCGCCGTCCGGAAATGGACTATAACCGTCTGATGACCCTGAGTGATTTCGCGCCGGGGGTTAATTCACCGGCAGCGGCACAGCAGGTGGAAATTCAGGTGAAATACGAAGGGTATATCTCCCGTCAGCAGGACGAAATTCAGCGCCAGCTTCGTAATGAGAACGCCACACTGCCAGTTGATCTCGATTACAAACAGGTGAGCGGGCTTTCCAACGAAGTGGTGGCAAAACTCAACGACCACAAACCGACCTCTATCGGCCAGGCATCGCGGATCTCCGGTATCACACCAGCTGCTATCTCTATCCTGCTGGTTTGGCTGAAAAAGCAGGGCCTTCTGCGGCGGAGTGCGTAACGGATGAGTGATTTACAGCAACAACTTTCCGCGCTGCTGCGCAGTGCGGATATCCGGCTGACCGATCAGCAGAAACAACAACTGACCGGTTATGTGGAGATGCTTCACAAATGGAACAAAGCCTATAACCTGACGTCTGTCCGCCAGCCGGAACAGATGCTGGTGCGTCATATCATGGACAGTATCGTGGTCGAACCGCATCTGACCGGCCGCCGGTTTATTGATGTCGGCACCGGCCCCGGGCTTCCCGGCGTGCCGCTGGCGATTGTCCGCCCGGACTCTCACTTTGTCCTGCTCGACAGCCTGGGTAAGCGTGTACGCTTCCTGAAACAGGTACAGCATGAACTGGGGCTGAGCAACATCGAACCGGTTCAGAGCCGCGTGGAAGAGTATCAGGGCGAACCATTTGACGGGGTTATCAGTCGTGCATTTGCATCACTGGATGATATGCTCAGCTGGTGTCATCACCTGCCGGTACCGGAAACCGGGCGCTTTTTTGCACTGAAAGGCAGTGTGCCGGAAGAGGAATTAACCCGGTTACCGGAGGGGATTTCTCTCGTCAGTGTTGAAAAACTGGTCGTACCGCAACTTGACGAGCAGCGCCATCTGGTGATTCTTAAAGCAAATTGAGTTTGCTGTACGTCAAAAAACAGAAATATTTTTAAGGGGACGGAGTCAGCGCATTTTCTGCACCGTCCCTTTGTTTTGCCGGAGACGAAAATAAAATGCGTAACGGGGCCGTTACAAAGTGACAACGGCAGATTGGTTACTTTCCGGTAAGTTTATCTGCGAAAAATTTCATGCCGGATCGTTTTTACTGATAACGCATTATTTCAAAATTATTTATTTTATTTAAAATTAATCTGTAAATATCAGTTAAATGTTTATTTTTTTAATTAACTGGTTGATAGATATTGCTATTTTTACAACCGCTGATCGCTATAAAATGTTAATTCAACTAATGTATTTTATGTTATGTGATTTTTGTCACGTTTCAGAAATGAGTTGCACGTCGTATTCCGAGGTAGGGTAGACTCTATTTTTTGTACGATTTGTGGCGGCGGCAAAGAAATTAAATTTTTATTCACTTTTTCGCTACTTATTGATTGAAAACAATCTGGCTGCCCGTATAATTTGCACGTTTTTGTCTCTTGACACTCTCGCTCAAAGGCAGTTTTATACATCATTCAGTAAGCCTGACCCCGGAAGGTGCACACGGAGAAACTAAATGTCATGTCTGTCTCCCTTTTCAACGGAAAATTGACCAAAAAACTGTTGTTTTTGCAGTTTATGACGTTTGTTGTTCTTAGTGCGCTTTTTTGCATAAAAAGTATCGAGTGGGGTGCTTCCGCGCTGGCCGGGGGAGTTGCCGCATGGATACCGAATGCGATTTTTTTGCTGATCAGTAACCGGCAGAAAGCGCATGAGGAACCGCAGTCGTACCGGATTGCATGGTTTTTTGTGGTAGGGGAAGGGTTTAAAGTTATCTTCGCGATAGCGATACTGATGATTGCTTTAGGAGTGTTTAAAGCGGCAGTTGCACCACTGGTCTTGACCTATTTAGCGGTGCTTTTCGTGCAGATTATCGCACCGGCCGTGCTAAGCGGTTAGCGGTTTTAACAACAAAGGGTAAGAGGCATCATGTCTGCATCAGGAGAAAGTTTAACCACAAAAGAGTATATCGGTGGCCACCTGAATAACCTTCAGCTGGACCTGAATACTTTCGAGTTGGTCAATCCCCATGCGAACGCGACTCCATCTTTTTGGACGCTGAACATTGACTCCCTTTTCTTCTCAGTCGTATTAGGTATTTTCTTTTTATGGCTTTTCAGAAGGGTGGCAAAGAAAGCGACAAGTGGCGTTCCCGGGAAATTTCAGACTGCGGTAGAAATGCTTATCGGCTTCGTTGACAGCAACGTCCGTGATATGTATCACGGCAAGAGCAAGGTTATTGCACCTCTCGCATTAACTGTGTTCGTGTGGGTGCTGCTGATGAACGCACTGGACTTATTACCAATCGACTTCATTCCGTATATCGGTGAACACATCCTCGGTTTACCTGCGCTGCGTATCGTTCCGACCGCAGACGTAAGTATCACACTGTCGATGGCGATTGGTGTATTCGTTCTTATCCTCTTTTACAGCTTCAAGATGAAAGGCGTGAAAGGATTTGCAAAAGAGCTGACATTACAGCCTTTTAATCATCCGTTATTCATTCCTGTCAACCTGATTCTGGAAGGGGTAAGCCTGCTGTCAAAACCTGTTTCCCTCGGTCTGCGACTGTTTGGGAACATGTATGCAGGTGAGCTGATCTTCATTCTTATTGCAGGTCTGCTACCGTGGTGGTCACAATGGTTACTGAGCCTTCCGTGGGCGATTTTCCACATACTGATTATTACGTTACAAGCCTTTATTTTCATGGTTCTGACGATCGTCTATCTGTCGATGGCGTCTGAAGAGCATTAATTTTATTACCAATAACTGTGATTTAACTGAAACAAACTGGAGACTGTCATGGAAAACCTGAATATGGATCTGCTGTACATGGCTGCCGCTGTAATGATGGGCCTGGCGGCTATCGGTGCTGCGATCGGTATCGGCATCCTCGGTGGGAAATTTTTAGAAGGCGCTGCACGCCAGCCGGATTTAATCCCTCTGCTGCGTACTCAGTTCTTCATCGTAATGGGTCTGGTTGACGCCATCCCGATGATTGCTGTGGGTCTGGGCTTGTATGTAATGTTTGCGGTTGCGTAGTGATACGCCCACTCCCGGATATTTACATCAACTCAATTAGATAAAGAGGTATTGTGCTGTGAATCTTAACGCAACAATCCTCGGCCAGGCCATCGCGTTTGTCCTGTTTGTTTTGTTCTGTATGAAGTATGTATGGCCACCGATCATGGCGGCCATTGAAAAACGTCAGAAAGAAATTGCTGACGGTTTATCTTCCGCAGAACGTGCTAAAAAGGACCTGGACTTAGCGCAAGCCAATGCGACCGACCAAATGAAAAAAGCGAAAGCGGAAGCATCTGCCCTGATCGATCAAGCGAATAAACAACGCGCTCAGATCATCGATGAGGCAAAAGCAGAAGCGGAAGTTGAGCGTAGCAAAATCATAGCACAGGCGCAGGCGGAAATTGACGCCGAACGCAAACGTGCTCGTGAAGAGTTACGTAAACAGGTCGCCATTTTAGCTGTCGCGGGTGCCGAGAAAATTATTGAACGTTCCGTGGATGAAGCTGCTAACAGCGACATCGTTGATAAACTTGTCGCTGAACTGTAAGGAGGGTGGGGCATGTCAGAAATCGTTACTGTAGCTCGCCCCTACGCCAAAGCAGCTTTTGACTTTGCTGTGGAAAACCGGGCCGTTGAAAAATGGCAGGATATGCTGGCATTTGCCGCTGAAGTGACACGCAATGAGCAGATCGACGATCTGATTTCCGGTTCTTTTGCTCCGGAAACCCTGGCTCAGGCGTTTATCACTGTTTGCGGTGAGCAGATTGACGAGCATGTTCAGAACCTGGTTCGTATCATGGCTGAGAATGGTCGCTTAGTGACCCTGCCGGAAGTTAGCCGTCAGTTCGCAACACTGCGGGCTGCGCTGGAGTCAACTGTTGAGGTTGAAGTCACTTCAGCCGGCGAACTCAATGAACAGCAGCTGGCGAAAATTTCTGCAGCGATGGAAAAACGTCTGTCACGCAAAGTTAAGCTGAATTGCAAAATTGATAAGTCAGTTATCGCGGGGTTTGTATTGCGCGCCGGTGACCTTGTCATCGACAACAGCATTCGCAATCGACTCGAGCGTTTAACCGACGTCTTGCAGTCTTAAGGGGACTGGAGCATATGCAACTGAATTCCACCGAAATCAGCGAACTGATCAAGCAGCGCATTGCTCAGTTCAATGTCGTGAGTGAAGCTCACAACGAAGGTACGATTGTCTCCGTCAACGACGGTATCATTCGTATCCACGGTTTAGCCGAAGTTATGCAGGGTGAGATGATCTCTCTGCCGGGCAACCGTTATGCTATCGCACTGAACCTGGAGCGCGACTCTGTTGGTGCGGTTGTGATGGGTCCTTATGCCGACCTGGCAGAAGGCATGAAAGTCAAATGTACCGGTCGTATTCTGGAAGTGCCGGTTGGCCGTGGCCTGTTAGGCCGTGTGGTCAACACCCTGGGTGAGCCTATCGATGGTAAAGGCCAGGTTGAGCACGATGGTTTCTCACCTGTCGAAGTTATCGCACCGGGTGTTATCGACCGTCAGTCCGTTGATCAGCCTGTACAGACCGGTTATAAGTCTGTCGATGCGATGATTCCAATCGGCCGTGGTCAGCGTGAGCTGATTATCGGTGACCGTCAGACCGGTAAAACCGCACTGGCAATCGATGCAATCATCAACCAGCGTGATTCCGGCATCAAATGTATTTACGTCGCAATTGGTCAGAAAGCGTCCACTATTGCTAACGTTGTCCGTAAATTAGAAGAGCACAATGCGCTGGCCAACACAATCGTTGTGGTCGCGAGTGCGTCTGAATCTGCGGCACTGCAATACCTGGCTCCGTATTCCGGTTGTGCAATGGGTGAATACTTCCGTGACCGCGGTGAAGACGCGTTAATCATTTATGATGACCTGTCAAAACAAGCGGTTGCTTACCGTCAGATCTCCCTGCTGCTCCGTCGTCCGCCTGGACGTGAAGCATATCCCGGTGACGTTTTCTATCTGCATTCCCGTCTGCTGGAACGTGCTGCGCGTGTTAACGCGGAATATGTGGAAGCGTTTACCAAGGGTGAAGTGAAAGGCAAAACCGGTTCTCTGACCGCGCTGCCAATCATCGAAACTCAGGCAGGGGACGTATCAGCGTTCGTTCCGACTAACGTTATCTCCATCACTGATGGTCAGATCTTCCTGGAATCCGCGCTGTTCAACGCCGGTATCCGTCCTGCGGTTAACCCGGGGATCTCCGTATCCCGTGTGGGTGGTGCAGCACAGACCAAGATCATGAAAAAACTGTCCGGTGGTATCCGTACCGCTCTGGCACAGTATCGTGAACTGGCGGCGTTCTCACAGTTCGCATCTGACCTTGATGATGCAACCCGTAAACAGCTTGACCACGGTCAGAAAGTTACCGAGTTGCTGAAACAGAAACAGTATGCACCAATGTCAGTGGCACAACAGTCTCTGTCACTGTATGCAGCTGAGCGTGGTTACCTGGAAGATATCGAAATTTCGAAAGTCGTGCCGTTTGAAGCTGCTCTGATTGGCTACGCCACTCGTGAACATGCTGATCTTCTGAAAGAAATCGACCAGACGGGTAGCTATAACGATGATATCGAAGCGAAGTTGAAAAACGTGCTCGATACCTTCAAGGCGACTCAGTCCTGGTAATACTAAACGGCCTGTGTGAACAGTACAGGCCGTCTGGTTCATGAGGAGAGCAAATGGCCGGCGCAAAAGAGATACGTTCTAAGATCGCCAGCGTACAAAATACGCAGAAGATCACTAAAGCGATGGAAATGGTCGCGGCGTCCAAAATGCGTAAAACGCAGGACCGCATGGCGGCCAGCCGTCCTTATGCAGAGACCATCCGCAGTGTGATTGGTCACATTGCATTAGGTAATCTGGAATATAAACATCCATACCTCGAAGAACGCGAGGTTAAGCGTGTCGGGTACCTGGTTGTTTCTACCGACCGTGGTTTGTGTGGTGGTTTGAACATTAACCTGTTCAAGAAGCTGATTGTCGAAATGAAAGACTGGTCTGACAAAGGTGTTCAGACTGATCTGGCTCTGATCGGGTCCAAAGCAACATCATTCTTCTCCTCTGTGGGCGGGAATGTGGTTGCTCAGGTAACCGGCATGGGGGATGACCCGTCGCTGGCTGACCTTATCGGTTCGGTAAAAGTCATGCTTCAGGCCTACGACGAAGGTCGTCTTGACAAGCTGTACATTGTAACTAACCGGTTTGTGAATACCATGTCTCAGGTTCCGACCATTGTTCAGGTTCTGCCGTTACCGCCAAGCGATGACGAAAACCTGAAGAAGAAAACCTGGGATTATTTATACGAACCTGATCCTAAAGCGTTACTGGATTCCCTTTTACGGCGCTACATCGAAGCGCTGGTATACCAGGGCGTTGTGGAAAACCTGGCCAGTGAGCAGGCCGCCCGTATGGTTGCAATGAAAGCTGCAACTGATAACGGCGGTAACATGATCAAAGAGCTGAATTTAGTTTACAACAAAGCGCGTCAGGCAAGCATTACACAAGAACTCACCGAGATTGTGTCCGGTGCTGCCGCGGTTTAACACCCGGGTTTTACGAATTACGTAGAGGATTCAAGATGGCTACTGGAAAAATCATCCAGGTTATCGGCGCCGTTGTGGACGTCGAATTTCCTCAGGATGCAGTACCGAAAGTGTACGATGCGCTTGAGGTAACAAATGGTAAAGAAAAACTGGTGCTGGAAGTTCAGCAGCAGTTAGGCGGCGGGGTTGTCCGTTGTATCGCTATGGGTACATCTGATGGTCTGAGCCGTAATCTGGAAGTAACCGATTTAGGCCACCCGATCGAAGTCCCTGTCGGCGTGAAAACCTTAGGACGTATCATGAACGTTCTGGGTGATCCGATCGATATGAAAGGTGACATCGGCGCAGAAGAAAAATGGTCTATTCACCGTGCTGCACCAACATACGAAGAACTGTCTAACTCCCAGGAACTGCTGGAAACAGGTATCAAAGTAATGGACCTGATCTGCCCGTTCGCGAAGGGTGGTAAAGTCGGTCTGTTCGGTGGTGCGGGTGTGGGTAAAACCGTAAACATGATGGAACTGATCCGTAACATCGCGATCGAGCACTCCGGTTACTCTGTATTCGCAGGGGTCGGTGAGCGTACCCGTGAAGGTAACGACTTCTATCATGAAATGACAGACTCCAACGTTCTGGACAAAGTATCACTCGTGTACGGCCAGATGAACGAGCCACCGGGAAACCGTCTGCGCGTTGCTCTGACCGGTCTGACCATGGCGGAAAAATTCCGTGATGAAGGCCGCGATGTACTGCTGTTCGTTGATAACATCTACCGTTATACCCTGGCCGGTACTGAAGTATCCGCGCTGTTAGGCCGTATGCCTTCAGCGGTAGGTTACCAGCCGACACTGGCGGAAGAAATGGGTGTGCTTCAGGAACGTATCACATCGACCAAAACAGGCTCTATCACGTCTGTACAGGCCGTTTACGTCCCTGCGGATGACTTAACTGACCCGTCTCCTGCAACCACGTTCGCCCACCTTGATGCGACCGTCGTTCTGAGCCGTCAGATTGCGTCTCTGGGTATCTACCCTGCGGTTGACCCGCTGGATTCCACCAGCCGTCAGCTTGACCCGCTCGTTGTTGGTCAGGAGCACTACGATGTTGCCCGTGGCGTACAGTCAATCCTCCAGCGTTATCAGGAACTGAAAGATATCATCGCAATCCTCGGGATGGATGAGCTGTCAGAAGAAGATAAACTGGTTGTTGCACGTGCCCGTAAAATCCAGCGCTTCCTGTCTCAGCCGTTCTTCGTGGCAGAAGTCTTCACCGGTTCACCGGGTAAGTTCGTTTCCCTGAAAGACACTATCCGTGGCTTTAAAGGTATCCTGGAAGGTGATTACGATCATCTGCCGGAGCAGGCGTTCTACATGGTTGGTACCATCGAAGAAGCTGTGGAAAAAGCGAAGAAGATTTAATCCGGTTGACAGGAGGCTGATATGTCTGCAATGACGTTTCACCTGACGGTAGTAAGTGCCGAAAAACAACTGTTTAAGGGCTTAGTCCAGAAGATTCAGGTGACAGGCAGTGAAGGTGAGCTGGGTATTTACCCGATGCATACCCCGCTGCTGACTGCCATAAAACCGGGCATGGTACGGATTGTTAAGCAATTTGGCGAAGAAGAGCTTATCTACCTTTCAGGCGGAATGCTCGAAGTACAGCCAAACGGCGTTATCGTACTTGCGGACACGGCTATCCGTGCAAACGATCTGGATGCTGCACTGGCGATGGAATCAAAACGCCGCGCGGAAGAAAACATCCGGAAAGCACATGGTGACGTGGATTATGCTCAGGCATCAGCCGAACTGGCAAAAGCAATTGCAAAATTACGTGTAATTGACGAATTAGCCAAGAAGATGATGTAACCGAGGCAGTTAAAATATAAAAGCCAGTCAGTATCCGCTGACTGGCTTTTTTGCGTTGCGAAATATGTGGTATTTTCGTGTGTAAACAGGTTTACTTGGCACTCTAAAAGAGGAGCGATCAGATTTCTTATGTCTACGAATGCTAAAAGTGTGGTAATTCTCGCTGCGGGTAAAGGTACCCGGATGTACTCCGCGCTGCCGAAGGTGTTACATCACCTGGCGGGTAAACCGATGGTTCAGCATGTGATTGATACTGCCCTTTCACTGGGCGCACAGAATGTGCATCTGGTTTACGGACACGGCGGTGATTTATTACAGAATACGCTGTCGGATCAGAATCTGAACTGGGTTTTACAGGCAGAACAACTGGGAACCGGGCATGCGATGCAGCAGGCTGCACCTCACTTTGCCGATGACGAAGATATTCTGATGCTGTACGGCGATGTTCCGCTGATCGCGGCTGAAACCCTGGAACGCCTGATGGCGGTCAAACCGGAAGGCGGCATTGGCCTGCTGACGGTGATCCTGGATAACCCGGCGGGTTACGGCCGCATCATCCGTGAAAACGGACTGGTGACCGGGATTATCGAACAGAAAGATGCCTCTGAAGAGCAGCAGAAAATCAAAGAAATCAATACCGGTATTCTGGTTGCCAATGGTGGTGATCTCAAACGCTGGTTAGCAAAACTGAACAACAATAATGCGCAGGGTGAATTTTATATCACCGATATTATTGCCATTGCGCATCAGGAAGGACGTCGTATTGAGACGGCTCATCCGGAAAAACTGAGTGAAATGGAAGGGGTGAATAACCGCCTTCAGCTCGCGGCGCTGGAGCGTATTTATCAGCGTGAACAGGCTGATCGTCTGTTGCTCGAAGGTGTGATGATTCTGGATCCGGCGCGTTTTGACCTGCGCGGCACTCTGACACACGGCAAAGATGTCATCATTGACGTGAATGTCATTATCGAAGGCAATGTGACTCTCGGTAATAATGTGGTAATTGGCGCCGGTTGTGTGCTGAAAGATTGCGTTATCGGTGATGGCTCGGTGCTCAGCCCGTATACCGTGGTGGAATCATCTGAAATGGCCCGCGACTGTACTGTTGGTCCGTTTGCCCGTCTGCGTCCCGGCTCTGTGCTGGCAGACAAAGCCCATGTCGGCAACTTTGTTGAAATGAAGAAAGCGACACTCGGCGTCGGCTCCAAAGCCGGACATCTCAGCTACCTGGGGGATGCGGAAATCGGTAACGATGTGAATATCGGTGCCGGAACCATCACCTGTAACTATGATGGTGCAAACAAATTCAAAACGGTAATCGGCGATGATGTTTTTGTCGGCTCTGATACTCAGCTGGTGGCACCGGTCACTATCGGGAAAGGCGCGACCGTCGGTGCCGGTACAACCGTAACAAAAGATGTGGGTGATAATGAACTGGTGATAAGCCGGGTCAGACAAACCCAGATTTCCGGCTGGAAACGTCCGGTAAAAATGAAAAAGTAAATACAATAATAACCCCATATCTACACAGCCCGGGGACACGGCAACGCCGTAAAAACAATCAGGCAGGACATCGTTAAATCAGGAATTTACAACTATGTGTGGAATTGTTGGTGCAGTAGCACAACGTGATATCGCTGAAATTCTGTTAGAAGGGCTTCGTCGTCTGGAATACCGCGGGTATGACTCTGCCGGTATGGCGGTTGTGGACAGCGAAGGGCACCTGACCCGCCTGCGTGAAGTCGGTAAAGTGAAAATGCTGGCGGAAGAAGCAGAAAAAACGCCGGTTTCCGGCGGCACCGGTATCGCGCACACACGCTGGGCAACGCATGGCGAGCCTCTGGAACGCAACGCACACCCGCATGTTTCCGGAAATATCGCCGTTGTTCATAACGGTATTATTGAAAACTACAGTGAATTACGGGAATTACTGAAAGGCCGCGGCTATCAGTTCACTTCCGACACTGACACTGAAGTTATCGCACACCTGGTGAACTGGGAACATTCACAGGGCGGTACGCTGCGTGAAGCCGTACAGCGCGCTATCCCGCAACTGCGCGGTGCATACGGTACGGTGATTATGGATTCCCGCACACCGGAACTGCTGGTTGCTGCCCGTTCAGGCAGCCCGCTGGTGGTCGGCCTGGGTGTCGGTGAAAACTTCCTCGCCTCTGATCAGCTGGCGCTGTTGCCGGTTACCCGCCGCTTTATCTACCTGGAAGAAGGGGATATCGTCGAAATTACCCGCCGTCATGTTCATATTTTTGACCGCAATGGTGATGAAGCAGAACGCGATGTGATTGAATCCAACGTTCAGTATGATGCCGGTGATAAAGGTATTTACCGTCATTATATGCAGAAAGAGATCTATGAGCAGCCGCTGGCCATCAAAAACACGATGGAAGGGCGTCTGCGCAATGAAACGGTCGAATTCAGCGAGCTGGGTGAAAAAGCCCGTGATGTGCTGTCCGGTATTGAGCATATCCAGATTGTTGCCTGCGGTACGTCATTCAACGCCGGGATGGTCTCCCGCTACTGGTTTGAAGCTCTGGCAGGTATACCGTGTGATGTGGAAATCGCCTCTGAATTCCGTTACCGCAAACCGGCCTGCCGTAAGAACAGCCTGCTGATCACCATTTCACAATCCGGTGAAACCGCAGATACCCTGGCGGCACTGCGTCTGGGTAAAGAGCTGGGCTATCTGACTTCTCTGGCTATCTGTAACGTTGCCGGTTCATCACTGGTGCGTGAATCTGATTTTGCTGTGATGACCAAAGCCGGGACTGAAATCGGTGTGGCCTCCACCAAGGCATTCACTACTCAGCTGACTGTTCTGCTGATGCTGGTGGCTTACCTCGGCCGCCTGAAAGGCAAAGGTGAAGCGCTGGAGCACAGTATTGTGACTGCACTGCATGCGCTGCCGAGCCGTATTGAGAGTATGCTGTCTCAGGATAAAGTCATTGAGCAGCTGGCGGAAGATTTCTCAGACAAGAGCCACGCACTGTTCCTGGGCCGCGGGGATCAGTTCCCGATCGCGGTGGAAGGCGCGCTGAAACTCAAAGAGATCTCCTATATCCACGCAGAAGCCTATGCCGCCGGTGAATTAAAACACGGTCCGCTGGCACTGATTGACGCGGATATGCCGGTCATTATCGTGGCACCAAACAACGAACTGCTGGAAAAACTGAAATCCAACATTGAAGAAGTCCGTGCCCGTGGTGGTCTGCTGTATGTCTTCGCAGATAAAGACGCCGGTTTCAGCGACAGCGAAAATATGAAAATTATTCCGCTGCCGTATGTGGAAGAGCTTATTGCTCCAATCTTCTACACCATCCCGTTACAACTGCTCTCTTATCACGTTGCCTTAATTAAAGGTACTGATGTGGATCAGCCGCGTAACCTGGCGAAATCAGTGACGGTTGAATAAGCTGAGCCTGATTTAGTTTCAGATAATTAATTAGTAAAGCCCGGCGCGTATCACCGTGATACACGCCGGGCTTTTTCTATCCCGCCATTCTCATCCTTAAGAAAAACAACATCATTATTTGACTAATAATCATATTTATAAACTAAATGTGATTAGGTTCACTTACTTATCAGTAATAGAATTTGAATTTATTTCTTTAATAACCAATTATATAGAAAGCCAAAAGAAAAAATAAATTAAGATTCAGGCACTAAAAATATCGCAAAATACCAATACTGGAGTAAGTTATGCTTAAACATATCAGTATAAGAACCGTCATTGTCGTCTTTCTCATCTGTAATTTCACTACAATTAATATTATCTTTCTCTTGCCCCTGTCCGCACTAATTAAATTAGTAATGCTTAATATTGTTAGTGTTTTTACGTTCGCCTGCTCAT
Organism: Morganella sp. HSTU-ASny43; assembly: GCF_022819185.1. Taxonomy (NCBI): domain Bacteria; kingdom Pseudomonadati; phylum Pseudomonadota; class Gammaproteobacteria; order Enterobacterales; family Morganellaceae; genus Morganella; species Morganella sp. HSTU-ASny43. The sequence goes on along the minus strand of NZ_WSPG01000009.1, from coordinate 98,635 downwards.
GGTTTTACATTACGAAGTATCTGGTTATGCCGATCAATGCCGTGAAAAACAGTATTGATGAGGTTAACGCCGGTAACTTGTCGGTGCGGATCCCGGTATTTGGTAATAACTGTGCCGGACGCCTGATCCCCGGGGTGAATCAGCTGGCGGAAAGCCTTTCTCTGCTGGTCAGTGAAATTCGCAGCTCATCAGATTCCGCATCTGTGTTGTCTGAGCAACTGGCAATGCGCAGTTTTGAGCTGTCTGCCAAGACGGAGCAGCAATCAGCCATGCTGGTGGAAACAGCGGCCAATATGGAGGAGATTGCCGCCGGGACTAAAAATAATGCGGAGAATACGGTGCTGGTCAGTGAGCATGCACAGGAAGCAACGGTGTTTGCCGGACATGGCGGTAAGCTGATGGAGGAAGTGGCCACCAATATGCATTCTATTAATGAATGCACCAATAAGATGACTGAAATTATCACCCTGATTGATTCCATTGCCTTCCAGACCAACATTCTGGCGCTGAATGCCGCTGTAGAGGCCGCCCGTGCCGGTGAGCACGGCAGAGGGTTTACTGTTGTGGCCGGTGAGGTCAGAAATCTGGCTCACCGCAGTTCAGAATCAGCGAAAAATATTAAATCCCTGATTGCGGTGACAACCGATAATGTTAAGCAGGGAGAGGATATTGTTCACCGCGCCGAAGTGAATATGAATAAGATTGTTGAGGGTGCGGAGCGGGTAAACGGCCTGATGGCGCAGATCTCTGTTTCCACACAACAGCAGCAGCAGGGGATTGAGCAGATAGCAACGGCCCTTTCCGAGCTGGAACAGGCAACTCAGGGCAGTGTGATGATCGCCGATGAGCTTGCCGGTTCTTCTGATGCGCTTAAGGCTCAGGTTGCGGATTTACAGTCACGGACACGGGATTTCCGCCTGACGAATCACACCGCTGCTCAGCCACACAGCAAACCGGCATTAAACACCGGTAAACGGGTTGCGCGGTTTGCCGCATCAGCTCAGGCATGATTGCCGAAAACCTGAATTGCCTGCTGTAATCGCGAGGAGCGCCGTGTCAGTTCAGAGGTGGCACCGGTGACATTATTGACCATTTCAGTATTGTTGCCGGTCATGGTGCCGATACGGGCGACGGATTCATTGATAAGTTCCAGTGCCTGAGTCTGTTCTTTGGTGGCAAGACCGATTTCATTGATCATGGATGACATTTTCAGCACATCGGTGACCATTTCCCCGAGCTGGGTTTCGGTCTGCTCTGCCATTGTCACGCCGGTGCGGACATTGGCCGCGTTTTTCTCAATCAGGGTTTTTATCTCTTTGGCGGCAGAGGCGGAATGCAGCGCCAGGTTGCGCACCTCTGCGGCCACAACAGAAAAGCCCCGTCCGGCATCCCCTGCACGGGCGGCTTCCACCGACGCATTCAGCGCCAGAATGTTAGTCTGAAAAGCAATACGGTCAATCACACCGATGATATCAACAATCTGATTATTATCCGCAGAAATGGTATGCATCATATCGATGGTTTTCTGCATAGTTTCGTTGCTTTGTGTTGCGCTGTTACTCGCATTACCGGCGATATTCATCGTCAGATAAACACTCTCGGCAGTCTGCTGCACCGCACTGCTGATTTCCTCAATGGCGACTGCGGTTTGCTGCAGATGGGCGGATGCCTCTTCAGAGCGGGTATGCAGCGCGGTGGTTTCCTGTGAAACCCGCTGGTTGATAGCGCGGATCCCGGCAACCTGTGTGCTGACATCATCCACCAGCGAGTTCAGATTAAGCCCGGATTGATTCACCAGGCGCATCAGTAATCCGATCTCATCAACCCTGTCCATATGCACCGGATCCGGTTTCCGTCCGGAAACGACTTTTTTCATCTGTGACAGCAGTAATTTAACCGGCTGAGAGACTTGTGACTGAAGGTAAACCGACAGCAGAATAAATAAAGCCGCCACACCGCCCGCCTGAATAAACGGATTTAACGGTGAAAATACCAGAGCCAGGGTTAATAACATTACAGTTAATAAGGAATAATTAATCCGCTGCCCGACCGGCAGCCATTTCAGTAATGATAAAAATGCCAGTTTACCTTTACGGATAATAATACCTTTAAAAAGACGATATCCGTTTAATTTATTACTCTTTAACCTGCTGTAAAGTGAGGCGCTTTTTTTTATTTCATCACGGGTTGGTACTGTCCGGACAGAAATATAGCCTGTCAGTTTTTTATCGTGCCAGACCGGGGTGACATTTGCCCGCACCCAGTAATGGTCGCCGTTACGGCAGCGGTTCTTGATAATACCTGTCCAGCTGTCACCCTGCTGCAGGGTATACCACATATCGGCAAAGGCTGCCGGGGGCATGTCCGGGTGGCGGATAATATTATGAGGCTGTCCGGTTAATTGCCCTTCCTCAAACCCGCTTGCGGTAATAAATGCAGAGTTTGCATAGGTTATATGGCTCTGAGTGTCAGTGGTTGACATTAATATTGCATTATCGTTAAGCGAGTATTCATGCTGTGTGACAGGCATGTTGTTTTTCATGATAACCCCGGGTGATATAAAATAATTAACAAATAGCCCTCCGCACTGTAAAAAAACAGTACAGAATGGTTGTTTTATTTTTTGGCTAATATATTAGCAATTGACCGGGAAATATAGATTTTTTTATTTTTAAAAATTATTTTTTGTCATGAAAATGAAACAATTTAAGCGATCTTTAATTATTAAATTAATATTATGGTTGTTCTTTTTTATTGATGTGACAACGGTTTTTATGTTATTCGTTTTTTATATCGGATAGGAATTTTAAATTTAAATAAATCTCAGTTTCGGAATTTTTAAATCATTACTTAACCGTAATTTTCAGTCAAGACAATGGCGGCATTTTTAAGGTAAATGTGTGCCGGTTATCTGGCCGGATGATCCGGAATGTGGCGCAGCGTCATTTCGGCGATATTCAGTGATTCCGGCAGAGCGATACGGTAAGTGCAGAACACTTTTCTCAGGTTCATGTCCACAACGACGGTGTCGGGTGGGCACCACACCAGTAATTGAGGTTATCCGGTGTCTGCGGCGGGTGTGATGACACCGGGTCATTATCCCCGGCGTACTCTGCCCGTCCCTGCCAGGTCCGGCCGAAAAAACCGAAACCGTCCGGGCGGAGTATCTGACTGATATGCTCTGCCGGGATATCCGGGGATTCTATCTGATGCGCCGGTAACTGTGTTTTATCACACTGAGCCAGAAATTCCGCCGGATACCAGCCCATACCAACCGGGTTTGCCGGAGAGGTAAAAACCGTATCACCGGCGCTGTATGTACCGCCGGAGGCATGCTCATAACGGATATCAAGATAACTGATCGGTTCAGATTCTGTGAGAAACCACTCGTCATCCTCCTTTACCCAGTAACGGGGACCGAATATGCGCAGGACTTTCTGATATTTTCCGATCTGAATACCGACATCAAAAACCGGAACCGGATTATTTTCCGGGACAAATGCTGTGGCGTTAATGACAATATCAGTTTTTGGTTTATAAGGGGCTAAATCACTTTCGTATTCAATACTGGTATCAACCATTTCATTGTAGCTGACATCCGTATAATTCAGCAGGGATTGTTCTGGGGAAATAACAAGCTGGCTCTGTCCGTCACGGTTATTTATCCGGATATCATAGGTAATACGTGATGCAACGATATGAAATGTATCATGTTGCTGATTATCGCTGTCATAATTCAGCGCCGGAAAAATAGTGTGGTTGATAAAATTCATGACATTAGCCTTTATAACAGATAAAAAATCACAAAAATACGCAATTTCCCTCAGGCTGATGTAATACAAGGCAGATATAATAATATCCTATGTATAAACACGATATTTTTACGGATTCAGCCGGTTTTTAATATCGCTAATGTAGTCTTTTCCCGGGAAAAGAATATAAAAGTTAGCCGATATTCTTTTTATTATTTACCGCCCGCACCGCAGGCGGTAAATAAAGGTTTATCAGCCGGAAAAATTGAGACAGGCTGCGCCCCGGGCGCCACCGGAATCCCCGTAACGGGCTTTATGAATGGCGGGCAGTGAGGCAACGCCATAGAGATACTGCGGCAGATATTCCGGCAGCAGGCGGTAAATCTCCTCAAATTGTGATAATCCGCCGCCGATCACCAGCAAATCAGGATCAAAGACACTCAGCACATTTCCCAGGTAGTGTGCAAGCAGCGACATATACCGCTCAACGTGCAGTTTTGCATTATGATCACCGTCGTAGTAACGGGCGATAATATCAACCGCACTGAGCTTTTCGCCGTAAAATGCCGTGAAAATCCGCTCAAATCCGGGGCCGGAAAGATAGGTTTCAAAACAGCCGGTTTTTCCGCAGCCGCAGAGGGTCTCCGGAACCTGATGCCCGAGAAGCTTATCCCCTTCCAGCGTCATATTGATGTGACCGATTTCACCGGCAATCCCGTTTTTTCCCGGTAACACGGTGCCGTTAATCACAAAGCCGCCGCCGACACCGGTACCGAGGATCAGCCCCAGTACTGTCGGATAGTGGCGGAATGCCGGATCCCAGGCTTCGGAGAGTGCAAAGCAGTTGGCGTCATTTTCAATTTTTACCGGGCGCTGCAATATGGTTTCCAGATCATGACGCAGCGGCTGATACTGAGCGGCAGGCACATTGGTGGTAAACACCGTTCCTTTTTCATGATTCACAATGCCGGGAACGCCGATGCCGATTTTTCCTTTGCATCCGAGTTCGCTATCCGCCTGTTCTGTCAGTTGTCTGAGTGCTTCAAGCAGCGCGGCGTAGCTCTCTTTCGGTGTCGCAATACGCTTTTGCCAGACCGGTTCCAGTGCTTCATTAAAAACGGCAAGCTCAATTTTTGTCCCGCCCATATCAAAACCGTAATACATGATGATTCCGCCCTGTTCTGATCACTGTTGTGTTATCCCCAGCATAAAGCACCGGCGGCCGGATGAGAACCCGTCGTCTGATATAAGTCCCGCTTCTGAACAGCGGGGGATCATCAATAAATTCACTTGCACCGTTATCTATATTTTGTCAGGTTAAGAGTATTGCAAACGCAGTTCAGATGAGAATAAAAGGAAACATCGCGATGAAAAATGTGGGATTTGTCGGCTGGCGCGGGATGGTGGGGTCTGTGCTGATGCAGCGCATGACAGAAGAGCGGGATTTTGACGGGATCCGTCCGGTATTTTTCTCAACCTCGCAGAGCGGCGGGGAAGCGCCGTCATTTGGCGGACACTGCAGCACGTTACAGGATGCATTTGATATTGATGCACTGCGCGCGCTCGACATTATTATCAGCTGCCAGGGCGGCGATTACACCAATGATGTTTATCCGAAGCTGCGTCAGAGCGGCTGGGACGGCTACTGGATTGATGCGGCATCAGCACTGCGGATAAATGATGACGCCATTATTATTCTCGACCCGGTGAACGGTAAGCATATAGAAGAAGGGCTGAACCGCGGCATTAAAACATTTGTCGGCGGTAACTGTACGGTCAGCCTGATGCTGATGTCACTGGGCGGCCTGTTTGAGGCGGATCTGGTGGAGTGGGCCTCTGTGGCAACCTACCAGGCGGCATCCGGTGCCGGTGCGCGTCATATGCGTGAATTGCTGGTGCAGATGGGGGCACTGAATGCCCATGTGGTGAAAGAGTTACAGGACCCGGCCTCCGCGATTCTGGATATTGAACGCAAAGTCACTGAATTTACCCGCAGTGGTGCATTACCGGCGGAACAGTTCGGTGTACCGCTGGCCGGGAGCCTGATCCCGTGGATTGATAAGCAGCTGGATAACGGCCAGAGCCGCGAAGAGTGGAAAGGGCAGGCTGAAACCAACAAAATTCTGTCACGCGGTCAGAATATTATTCCGGTGGATGGCTTGTGTGTCCGTATCGGCGCTCTGCGCTGTCACAGCCAGGCATTTACCCTGAAACTGAAGAAAGATCTGCCGGTTGCAGAGATTGAGTCTCTGCTGGCTGCCCATAATGAGTGGGTTCGCGTGGTACCGAATGATCGCGATATTACCGTGCGCGAGCTGACCCCGGCGGCGGTTACCGGCACACTGAAAACGCCGGTCGGGCGCATCCGTAAACTGAATATGGGGCCGGATTATATCTCCGCGTTTACTGTGGGTGACCAGCTTCTGTGGGGTGCTGCAGAACCGTTACGCAGAATGCTGAATATTTTGCTGAAATAACGATAATAATCTGAAGATAGATTTCGATGTAGACCTATGTGTTGATTTTTTCACATGGGTCATTTTTTTTGTTTGCGTTTTTCTTTTTTTGCAGAATCTGCATCTTCTCACTGACTGAACCGGTTAAACAACCGGATGTGTGTGTTTTCTTCAGCTGAAAAATGCCTGTCAGGTCTATATTACCGGAATTATTGATACACTCCGTTTATTGTTTGTTATTTGCGCAAAATGCACCGGTAACATTTCGTTCCTGTCCCGTTTTTATTTTATTGTTAAAACTGTACACATAATATGTTGTATATCCCCGGGGCTGTTTTATAGCAGCTATTTAATCTTTCTGAGAATTAAAATCCGCGTCAGCAGCCGGAGAGACTGACTTAATGTTTATATTTAGTTGTATGTTTTAAATCACCCGCTGTATCTGTCCCTTTCCTGTTTTTTTGTCTGCTGTTCCCGGCGCTGTAAAAATGGCTTGATTCGGGTAATAAAAAAAGGCGCTGATTTCTGATCCTTCGTACCACCCGCTTTTTCCTGTCATTCATTCTTCTTTCGTTAATTTTAGTCTGTAAGTTTCTTATATAAACAGATCCGGGTTTCACAAAACCGTAACGAAATAAATAAATGTTTCTTTTGTGTTAATCCGGTTTTTTATTAACGAAATTTATTTATTATCGCAATGGTTAAATCAGATCACATAAGAAAACATAATTATTAACCTGTTTTACGGGTTTGAAAATTGCGCATTTCATAAGCTAATATACTTAGGTTGCTTCACTGAATGCACATTTTCAGCAGGAGATATCCTGTTTTTCCGTAAATTCCCGTGTTCAGAATGACAGCAGCGTTAATTAATTTTAACTATCAATAAGTGATCTGAGAAGGAGGTTTTATGTCTCTTCATGCAGTGAAAGGTAAAAATAGTTCAGAATTTATTGATATTTACGCATCAACGGACTCGGATGCAAAACTCCCTAAATACAAAATGCCGGACGACAGCAGTGACCCGCGAATTATTTACAGCGTGGTCCGTGACGAATTACTGCTGGATGGTAACTCCCGTCAGAATCTGGCGACATTTTGTACAACATGGGTTGAGGATGAAGTCAAACAGCTGATGACCGACAGTGTCGATAAAAACATGATCGACAAAGACGAATATCCGCAAACTGCAGAAATTGAAAGCCGCTGTGTGCATATTATTGCCGACCTGTGGAATTCCCCGCAGGCACAGGAAACTATCGGCTGCTCTACCACCGGCTCCAGTGAGGCGGCAATGCTCGGCGGGCTGGCAATGAAATGGCGCTGGCGTAAAAACCGAGAAAAACAGGGGAAAGAGACCGGTAAGCCAAACCTGGTAACCGGCCCGGTACAGGTGTGCTGGGAAAAATTTGCCCGCTATTTTGATGTGGAACTGCGGCAGATCCCACTGGAAGGTGATGCCCTCGGTATGCAGCCGTCTGACCTGCGCAAATATTGCGATGAAAACACCATCGGTGTGGTGGCGACACTGGGGGTCACGTTTACCGGGATTTATGAACCGGTGGCGGAACTGGCAAAAGAACTTGATGCAATACAACGGGATACCGGCCTTGATATTCCGCTGCATGTTGATGGTGCCAGCGGCGGGTTTATCGCGCCGTTTATCCAGCCGGAACTGGTGTGGGATTTCCGGATTGAGCGGGTGAAATCCATTAACAGCTCCGGACACAAATACGGCCTGTCACCGCTGGGTGTCGGCTGGGTGGTCTGGCGCAGCAAAGAAGACCTGCCGGAAGAGCTGGTTTTCAATGTCGATTATCTCGGCGGCAATATGCCGACATTTGCACTGAACTTTTCCCGTCCCGGCGGGCAAATCATTGCACAGTATTATAATTTCCTGCGTCTGGGACGCGCCGGTTATACCAAAATTCAGCAGGCGTGTGCAGATACTGCGCAATGGCTTGCGGATGAACTGAACAAGCTGGGGATTTTCGACCTGGTGTATGACGGCCGCGGCGCACTGCCGGCGGTGGCTTACAAGCTGAAACCGGGCGTGACACAGTTCAATCTGTATGACCTTTCCGACCGCATCCGCACACGCGGCTGGCTGATAGCCTCTTATCCGCTCCCGGCGGACAGAGAGAAAACCGTTGTTCAGCGCATTATGATCCGTCACGGCGTCAGCCGCGACCTGGCTGCACTGCTGCTGGATGATATTAAGCGGGCTATCGATCACTTCAGGCAAAATCCGGTAGTGAACTCGACTGCCAAAGCCACCTTCCATCACGGTTAATTTTTATACAATGACCTCCGGCCGGTATCAGCGGCCGGAGGATCTCACTCATTATCCTCCGGGGTGCTTTTATGACTGATACTTCAACCAAAAAACCGTCTTCCGGTGCAGCAAAACTGACTGTCGGCACACTTATCGTCATGAATATTGTGGCGGTGGTGAGCCTGCGCGGTTTGCCTGCCGAAGCGGAATACGGTCTCAGTGCGATTTTTTATTATCTGTTTGCGGCAGTGTTTTTCCTGATCCCGGTATCACTGGTTGCTGCTGAACTGGCCACCGGCTGGTCAGAGAAAGGCGGGGTGTTCCGCTGGGTCGGCGAGGCGTTCGGGCCGCGTCTGGCGTTTCTGGCGATGGCGATGCTGTGGATTGAGGTGACGGTCTGGTTCCCGACCGGGCTGACATTCGGGGCGGTATCACTCGCCTTTATCGATCCGCATCAGACATTCGATGAAGCGCTGGCGGCGAATAAATTCTTTGTGCTCGGTATTGTCCTGTTTATCTACTGGCTGGCGACCTTTATTGCCTTTAAAGGCGTGGGCGCGTTTGCCCGGGTATCAAAATGGGGCGGGATTATCGGGACGATTGTTCCGGCGATCATTCTGATTGTACTTGGTTTCTCCTACCTGTTCAGCGGCCAGACGCCGCAGATTGACCTTGCGTGGGATCAGGTTCTGCCGGATTTCTCAAACTTCGATAACATTGTGCTGGCGGCCAGTATTTTCCTGTTCTATGCCGGTATGGAAATGAACGCCATTCACGTAAAAGACATTGATAACCCGACCAAAAACTACCCGAAAGCCATCATTCTGGCGGCGGCGGGTACGGTGGCTATCTTTGTGCTGGGTACGCTGGCGATCGCCTTTATCATTCCTCAGTCCGATATCAGCCTGACCCAGAGTCTGCTGGTGGCTTACGATGACATGTTCAAATGGGCACACATTCCGTGGATGGGGCCGATTGTCGCCGTCATGCTGGCTATCGGTGTGCTGGCGAGTGTGGTGACCTGGGTTGCCGGGCCGTCTTCCGGTCTCCTGGAAGTGGCGAAAGCGGGCTATCTGCCGCACTGGTTCCAGCATACCAACAAGAACGGGATGGCAACACATATCCTGCTGGTACAGGCTGTGCTGGTCTCTCTGCTGGCGGTACTGTTTGTGGTGCTGCCGTCCGTGCAGGCGGCTTATCAGATCCTCAGTCAGCTGACGGTTATTCTCTATCTGATTATGTATATGCTGATGTTCAGCGCCGCGATTTACCTGCGCTTCAGTCAGCCGCAGCGTGCGCGTCCGTACCGGATCCCGGGCGGTAATGCGGGGATGATTATCCTCGGCGGTATGGGGCTGCTCGGCTCATTAACCGCGTTTCTGTTCAGCTTTATCCCGCCGGCTCAGATTGCGGTCGGCAGCCCGGAAGTGTATGTGGGGGCGCTGATCGGACTGACCGTTCTGTTCGTTCTTCTTCCGTTTGTTGTTTATCAGATCCGTAAACCCGGCTGGCGTGATCCGGACAGTGATTTCGCACCGTTTACATGGGAAAACAAAGGAAAAGCATCATGACAGATTTAACAGCAATCAAACAGGCAGTGACCAATGCCTGGCAGCAGTTTCATCAGGCTCCCGGCGGTGCGAATGCGGATTATATTCCGTTCCTGGCTAATATCCCGTCCGACCTGGCGGCGGTTGCGGTAGTCACTGCTCAGGGCGATATTATCAGCAGCGGTGATGCTGATTACCGGTTTGCCATCGAGTCAATTTCCAAAGTCTGCACGCTGGCACTGGCGCTGGAGGATATCGGCCCGCAGGCGGTTCAGGATCAGATTGGTGCGGATCCGACCGGGCTGCCGTTTAACTCTGTGATGGCGCTGGAGCTGCATAATGATAAGCCGTTGTCGCCGCTGGTGAATGCCGGTGCGATCGCGACCGTCAGTGCGGTTACCGCAAAATCTGCCGATGAACGCTGGCAGCGCATCCTGACCATGCAGCGCCGTCTCGGGTCGGAGAATATTGCTCTGTCGGACGAACTGAATCAGTCAGAGCAGACCACCAATTTCCATAACCGGGGCATATCCTGGCTGCTTTACGCCGCTCAAAACCTCTATTGTGACCCGATGGAGGCCTGTGATGTGTATACCCGCCAGTGCTCCACACTGCTGACCACCAAAGAGCTGGCCACAATGGGCGCGACACTGGCCGGACACGGCAAAAACCCGGTGACCGGTGAGCAGGTGCTGAACCCGGCACATACTCCGTTTATCCTGGCAGAAATGACCATGGAAGGGCTGTACGGCCGCTCCGGTGACTGGGCATACACAGTCGGGTTACCGGGCAAAAGCGGGGTCGGCGGGGGGATCCTCGCAGTGGTACCGGGTGTGATGGGGATAGCGGCATTTTCACCGCCGCTGGATGATGACGGAAACAGTGTCAGAGGCCAGAAAATGGTGGCTTCGGTTGCCGCCGCACTGGGATATAACCTTTACCGGTGATCCCGCTGATAACGATAACGCCCGGGCTTCCGGGCGTTATCAGATATAAATAAACACCAGCGGCAGCACATGTTTTATTTCAGGAGCGGGTTATGAAGCCAGTGTCATCAGAAAAGCCGTTAACGTTGTTACAGGTTATTGCGCTGGGGATCGGCGCAATGGTAGGTGCCGGGATTTTTGCCCTGCTGGGGCAGACGGCACTGATTATGCAATCTGCAACATGGATTGCCTTTGCCTGCGGCGGTCTGGTTGCGTTATTTGCCGGTTATGCCTATGCCCGGTTATCCGCCTGTTATCCCTCGCCGGGCGGTATTATTGATTTCTTCCGGCTGTCATTGCCCGCCGTGCTGACGATCGCCTTATCCTTTTTGTATCTTGTCACGCTGATCCTGACGGTGGCGATGGTGGCAAGGGCGTTCGGGGCTTACGCCGTTCAGCTTTTTCATCAGGGAAATGAATCGGCCTTATTACCGGAAGTGTATACCGCGTTTATTATCATCGCGGTTGGTCTGATGAATATCACCGGCAGCCATGCTGTCGGTAAAGTGGAAGTCCTTCTGGTAGGCACCAAACTGGTGATTATTATCGCCCTGGTGGCGACGGGCGTATTTACTGTGGATACAACACTGCTGAATATCAGCACGTTTTCCGGAGATACCCTTTTTTCCGCCGTCGGGCTGACGTTTTTCGCCTATGCCGGGTTCGGCATGATGGCAAATGCCTCAGACAAAGTGGCAGACCCCGGCCGGGTGATGCCGAGGGCATTTATGATCGCCATTTTATTCACGATTGTACTGTATATCAGCCTGGCGCTGGTATTGCTCGGTAATCTCTCGCCGTCTCAACTGGTCCGTTATGCCGATACCGCTGTGGCTCAGGTGGCTTATCCCGTATGGGGAAAAACCGGTTTTGTGATTGTGGCCGCCGCCGCGCTGCTGGCGACAACATCCGCCATTAATGCCACCCTGTTTTCCGCCTTCAATATCACCGACAGAATGTGCAGCACCGGTATTCTGCCGGATTCCTGGGGCAAAACGGTATTCCGGCAGGGAACAACAGTGAATATTCTGCTCATTCTGCTGACACTGCTGCTGGCGCTGTTCCTGAATCTCAGTGATCTGGCCAATGTCGCCAGTTTTACGTTTCTTCTGTGCTATCTGATGGTGCTGGTGGTGGCGTGGCGTCAGAGCGCAGTTATCCGGGCATCAAAACTCATTACCGGGACCGGGATTGTCCTTGTCACCGCTGTATTGGCTGGTTTTGTGGTGACGTTGCTGAGCGGAGGATTTATTTCTGTCAGTGTGATTGCCGGGGCCCTTATTCTCTGTCTGTTTGCCGGTTATCTGCGGAAACGGAGCCGGAAAGATGAATGAATGGCTCGATAATATTCTTCTTAATTATGTGACTTTTGTATCACTGTTCAGTCCCCCGGCAACTATCACTGCCGCCACAATTATCCTTGGCCGGATTGACCGGAACATATTGTGGCAAATTGCCTGGAAAATTGCGGCGGGATACACGCTGGTCATGCTGGTGGTTATCTGGCTGGGGAACTGGCTGCTGACGGCTCTCGGGCTGAGTGCGGATGCCCTGACTGTTACCGGCGGTATTGCTTTATTGGCACAGGGATGGCCGATGCTTATCCGCGGGGTCAAAGAGGAGCACAGCGATATTCCGGTCAGTGTGACGCCGCCGAAAGATATTATGCGGCTGGCAATGGTACCGCTGCTTTTCCCGCTGTCGATGGGCGGCGGCACGATAGCGGTCGGAATTTCGCTGGCCGGACACAGTGATTCCCTGTCCGGGCTGATACAGCTTTCTGTTGTGATCCTGCTGATGCTGCCCACTATTGCGCTGACCTTTCTGGCAACCGGGCCGCTGCACGGGCGTTTATCCCCGGGGGTGATGGATACCCTGGCGCGGATCTCCGGCATTATTCTGGTTACACTGGCGATTCAGTTACTGGTCTCGGGAATGGTCGGTCTTATCACAACGAATCTGAAGCATCTTACGGGGTGATAAAAAATAAAGCCCGGAAAACCGGGCTTTATGGGGTCTCAGAGAGAGGAAAAAATTATACGTCGATGTTTGCCGCTTTCAGGGCATTCTCTTCGATAAAGGCACGGCGCGGTTCAACATCATCACCCATCAGTGTGGTGAATAACTGATCCGTTGCAATCGCATCTTTTACCGTGACCTGCAACATACGGCGGGTTTCCGGGTTCATTGTGGTTTCCCACAGCTGTTCCGGGTTCATTTCACCCAGCCCTTTATAGCGCTGTACAGCCAGACCACGGCGTGATTCTTTCATCAGCCAGTCCAGTGCCTGCTCAAAGTTGCTGACGTTCTGACGGCGTTCACCACGGACAACATAAGCACCTTCTTCAATCAGACCACGGATAAGCTCACCCAGTTTGGAGATACGGGCATATTCGCTGCCGTGAACAAAATCGAAATCCAGATTGTAGTCAGTATCCACACCGTGGGTACGGATAGTCAGTACCGGCTCAAACAGCTGGCGCTCTTTGTTTTCCGCAATACGGTAGCTGTAGGTGCTGCCGTGCTCTTCATGACGGGTCAGGCGCTCTGTCAGGCTCTGTGCCCAGGCTTCCACCTCGGTTTTGTTCAGCAGCGCGGATTCTTCCAGTTTCGGCTGGTAGACCAGGCTGTTTAACAGTGCCAGCGGATAGAGACGCTCTAAACGGCGGATAATTTTGTGTGCGCCGTTGTATTCGTGCAGCAGTTTTTCCAGATGTTCGCCCTGAATCGGAGCTGCATTTTCGTTTACATACAGTGCCGCGCCATCCAGTGCGATAGAGACCTGATACTGCTCCATCGCTTCGTCATCTTTAATATACTGTTCCTGCTTGCCTTTTTTCACTTTATACAGCGGCGGCTGTGCGATATACACATAACCGCGCTCAATGATTTCCGGCATCTGACGGTAGAAGAAAGTCAGTAACAGGGTACGGATGTGTGAACCATCGACGTCGGCATCGGTCATGATGATGATGCTGTGATAGCGCAGTTTGTCCGGGTTGTATTCGTCGCGGCCGATACCGCAGCCGAGTGCGGTGATCAGGGTGGCAACTTCCTGAGAAGCCAGCATTTTATCAAAACGCGCCTTCTCAACGTTCAGGATTTTACCTTTCAGCGGCAGGATAGCCTGGTTCTTACGGTTACGCCCCTGTTTTGCAGAGCCGCCCGCAGAGTCCCCTTCCACTAAGTACAGTTCGGAGAAGGCCGGGTCGCGTTCCTGACAATCCGCCAGTTTACCCGGCAGACCGGCTAAATCCAGCGCGCCTTTACGGCGGGTCATTTCACGGGCACGGCGTGCAGCTTCACGGGCGCGTGCGGCATCAATAATTTTGCCGACAATGATTTTGGTGTCGTTCGGGTTTTCATCCAGATATTCAGACAGCTTTTCGTTCATCAGGGTTTCAACCGCCGTTTTCACTTCGGAAGAGACCAGCTTGTCTTTAGTCTGGGAGGAGAATTTCGGATCCGGCACTTTGACGGAAATGACCGCCACCAGTCCTTCACGGGCATCGTCCCCGGTGGTGCTGACTTTGGATTTTTTATTCAGCCCTTCTTTCTCAATATAGCTGTTGAGGGTACGGGTCATGGCGGCGCGGAAACCGGCGAGGTGAGCACCACCGTCGCGCTGCGGAATGTTGTTGGTGAAGCAGTATACGTTTTCCTGGAAGGAGTCATTCCACTGCATGGAGATTTCCACGCCGATATCGTCTTTCTCAGTGGAGAAATAGAAAACGTTGTTATGAATCGAAGTTTTGGCGCGGCTTAAATATTCCACGAATGCTTTGATACCGCCTTCGTAGTGAAAGTGATCTTCTTTGCCGTCGCGTTTATCGATCAGACGGATCGATACACCGGAGTTCAGGAAGGAGAGTTCGCGCAGGCGTTTTGCCAGAATGTCGTACTGGAATTCAGTCTCGCCTTTGAAGGTGTCCATGCTCGGCCAGAAACGCACGCGTGTCCCGGTTTTATCGGTTTCGCCGACAACAGTCAGGCGATCCTGCGGTTCACCGTGGCGGTAAATCTGCTCGTGAACTTTGCCGTCACGGCGGATAACCAGTTCCAGTTTTTCAGACAGGGCGTTAACAACAGAGACCCCGACGCCGTGCAGGCCGCCTGAGACTTTATAGGAGTTATCATCGAACTTCCCGCCGGCGTGCAGAACAGTCATGATAACTTCTGCGGCGGAGACGCCTTCTTCTTCATGGATCCCGGTCGGGATACCGCGACCGTCATCCTGTACGGAGACTGAATTATCATTGTGAATGGTCACAATGATGTCTTTACAGTAACCGGCGAGGGCTTCGTCGATAGCGTTGTCAACAACCTCGAAGACCATGTGGTGTAAACCGGTTCCGTCATCGGTATCACCAATGTACATTCCCGGGCGTTTACGCACCGCGTCCAGCCCTTTTAATACTTTGATACTTGAGGAGTCATAGGTATTCGACATCAACGTTTCCCGCTCATCTAATCCTGATTATTGAACCTGTATTTTACCTTTTTCCACGACAAAGAGGCGACTGTTTTCATCCGCCATATCACTGACCTGTTCAGGGGTGATGGCACTGACAAAAACCTGTGCCTGTGTGGCTTTCAGCCGGTGAGCCAGTAAAAGACGGCGCCCGGCATCCAGTTCGGAGGCAAAATCATCAAGCAGATACAGGCATTGCTGCCCGCTCTGACGGGTGAAATATTCACCCTGTGCTAACCGCAGCGCGCACATCAGCAGTTTTAACTGACCACGTGAAAGTAAATCTTCCACCGGCACCCCGTCCGCTCTGATCCGTAAATCCGCTTTATGCGGGCCGGAGGCGGTGTAGGTCAGTGCGCGGTCCCGTTCAAACTGGCGCTGCAGAAGCTCTGAATAATCGGTCTCTTTATCCCATCCGCGCTGGAAAGAGACACTCAGCGAAAATTCAGGTAAAAACTGCTGACAGGTCTGCTCAATATCCTGAGCAATCGCTGTCACATAATTCTCCCGCCACTGACTGACCTGCTCAGCAACCGGAATCAGCTGCTGATCCCAGTGGCGGATCTGACCGTAATTCGATACCTGGCGGAGGGCGGCATTGCGCTGTCTCACCAGACGTTTTAAATCACTCCACAGCGCAAAAAATTGCGGTTCATTGTGGAAACAGCCCCAGTCAATATAAGCCCGGCGGAATTTCGGCCCGCCGTTGAGCAGGGTAAAGCCTTCCGGGGTGATAAGCTGCATCGGCAGTAATTTTGCCAGCTCGGCAATTTTATGGCCGTCAGTGCCGTCAATGCGGACCTTGCTGTCACCCTGGCGGTTTTTACTCAGGCCGACGCTGGTGGCCCGGTCTGTCTGTTCCTGCCCGAGTTTGCCGTGCAGGATAAATTCGTCGTTATCATGGCGGATAACACGCCCCGCCTGTACTGAGCGGAATGCCCGGCCGTGGCCGAGTGTGTAAATGGCTTCCAGAACACTGGTTTTACCGCTGCCGTTCGGGCCGACCAGAAAGTTAAACCCGGTGGCCAGCGGTAAATCCGCATTTTCGATATTGCGAAAATCACGGATAAGTAAACGCGAGAGGATCATCGTGTTACAGGCGCATCGGCATCACAACGTAAGCGGCTGCATCACTGGCGTCATCTTCAATCTGCACGCTGGAGGTGGCATCGGTCAGTTTCACCGAGACATCTTCGCATTTCAGTGTGTTAAGAACATCAAGGACATAGCTGACGTTGAACCCGATTTCCATGTCCGTTCCGTCATAGGTGACATCCACGATCTCTTCGGCTTCTTCCTGCTCCGGGTTATTGGCGGTAATTCTGAGCTGATTGTTGCTCAGGTAAATCCGCACGCCGCGGAATTTCTCGTTCGATAAAATCGCCGCACGGGAAAAAGCCTGCTTCAGCATATCACAATTTGCCGTCAGCGTTTTGTCCGGGTTCTTCGGCAGGACACGGCGGTAGTCCGGGAAGCGGCCATCCACCAGTTTGGAGGTGAAAATAAACCCGCCGACATGGGCGCGGATGTTGTTGCTGCCGATTTCGAGTTTCAGCAGGGCATCGCCGCCGTCGAGCAGGCGCATCAGTTCGATAACCCCTTTACGCGGCACGATCACCGAATGGTCCGGCAGTTCCTGTCCGATATCCAGCGAGCAGACCGCCAGGCGGTGCCCGTCTGTGGCGACAGTACGCAGCACAGAGCCGCTGGTTTCAAACAGCATGCCGTTTAAGTAATAGCGGACATCCTGATGTGCCATGGAGAACTGGGTGGATTCAATCAGGCGTTTCAATGTTGCTTGCGGCAGAGAGAAAGTGACATCACTCTGCCAGTCATCCAGATTCGGGAAATCCGAGGCCGGTAAAGTGGACAGCGAGAAGCGGCTGCGCCCGGAGCGGACCAGAAGACGGTCACCGTCAAGCTCAACACTGATTTGCGCGCCGTCCGGCAGACCCCGCCAGATATCCAGGAACTTCCGGGCCGGTACCGTGGTTTCGCCGTTTTCATGCGGCTGGTCCAGCGGAACGGCGGCCATCATTTCCATCTCAAGGTCTGTCCCTGTGAGATGCAGTACGCCATCAGAGACTTTCAGCAGTAAGTTACCCAGAATCGGTAGGGTCGGGCGACCGCCCAACGGACTGCTGACCTGTTGTAAGGGTTTTAACAATTGCTCACGTTCAATGATAAATTTCATAGCGCTATGATGATAATGTCCGGATTAAGTTAGAAAAATCTTCTTTGATGTCGTGGCTTTCCTCACGCAGCTGCTCGATCTTACGGCAGGCGTGCAGAACGGTCGTGTGGTCACGGCCGCCAAAAGCATCCCCGATTTCTGGCAAACTGTGGTTTGTCAGCTCTTTTGCCAGTGCCATCGCCATCTGGCGCGGCCGGGCGACAGAGCGCGAACGGCGTTTGGAGAGCAGATCAGCCACTTTAATTTTATAATACTCAGCAACAGTTTTCTGAATATTATCGATGGTGACCAGTTTCTCCTGCAGTGCTAACAGATCCCGCAGTGCTTCACGCACAAAATCGATGGTAATCGCCCGCCCGGTAAAGTTGGCGTTGGCAATCACCCGGTTCAGTGCACCTTCCAGTTCACGGACATTGGAGCGCAGACGTTTCGCAATAAAGAAAGCCACTTCATCCGGCAGGCGGATGTTGTTTTCATCGGCTTTTTTCATCAGGATGGCGACCCGCGTTTCCAGTTCCGGCGGTTCAATGGCAACGGTTAATCCCCAGCCGAACCGCGATTTCAGGCGATCTTCCACCCCGTTAATTTCTTTCGGGTAGCGGTCGGAGGTCAGGATTATCTGCTGATTACCTTCGAGTAAGGCATTGAAGGTATGAAAAAATTCTTCCTGAGAACGCTCTTTGTTAGCAAAGAACTGAATATCATCTATCAGTAAGGCATCGACAGAACGGTAGTAACGTTTGAACTCTTCAATCGCGTTGTTCTGTAAGGCTTTGACCATATCCTGCACAAAACGTTCTGAGTGCATATAGACCACTTTGGCGTTGGCTTTGCTTTCCATAATGCTGTTGCCGACGGCATGTAATAAGTGGGTCTTACCCAGACCGGTTCCGCCGTATAAGAACAGCGGGTTGTATGCGCCACCCGGGTTATCCGCCACCTGACGGGCGGCTGCGCGCGCCAGCTGGTTCGATTTACCTTCCACAAAGCTGTCAAAGGTGTGTTTCGGGTTAACGTTGGAACGGTAAGCCACATCCGGTTCCGCGCTGTTATCATGCCAGCTCGGGCGCAGTGCGGGGGCTTTTTCCCGCGAAGGCGGCTGTTTCATCGTCCGTGACGGGGGAATACTTCTTTCCGGTGTGCTGACAGCGCCGGCCGGCTTATTACCGACCTCAAAGCGCAGTTGCGGAATTTCGTTGCCGCAGAAATCGGACAGGAGCGCATTAATGTTATTAATGTACTTCTCCCGTACCCAGTCGAGCACAAACCGGTTTGGGGCATAGAGCGCCAGAGTGTCATCACTCAGCTCAGCCTGAAGGGGGCGTATCCACATACTGAATTCTGTGGCAGGTAATTCATCCTGCAAACGGGCAAGACATTGCTGCCAAAGCGAAAGAGACACGGTGAACTCCCCTAAACAAGACCAGTCAAAGAAACAGAATAAGATTTTTCACGCAGACACAGCACATACAGACGAATTGTCCTCTGCATGTTTCAACGGACACGTCAGTGTACAAAAGTGGGGCTGTGTTATGGACGATCATTCCCTGCACCGGCGATCACCGCACGGGTGAAAATGATCGTGACGACGGATCATATCGCAAAAGCGGGACAAGATCCTCATCCTTTTACACAGTTTTCCGGGTTTTTATCCACAGGGGCTGTCAGCCCGTCCGGAGCGGGATTCAGGCCGGAGTATAACGAATCCGGGCAGGAGAATACAGCGGGAAAATCCCGTTTGGGGATAAGTTTTGGTGAATTATCCTCAGGCTGAAAAAACGCATTCAGGATCAGGCGCGCGATCGAATATTCACGGATCGCGGATCGATCCTTGCGCTTTGCCGGGGAGTCCGTATAATCTTGCACCCTGTGCGCGTTATCTGTGTCTTGATGCGGTGATGTGTGCAGGCAGGTTATGGGTAAATGCAATTATGTGCAGAAATCTGTGTTATCGCGCCATCTTTGATTGACGGACAGGCCCGGATTTTATTACAATCTCGCATCTTTCCATATTGATGTTGCGATAAGGCACAGAGGTCAGCCACTTTCCGTGATGACCCTTTCAGCAGAAAGATGAGAATCCGCCGCTGAATTTACTGTTTGCCGATGCGTTTACTGAATCAGTAATAATTTAAAGTTTAGGTAGAAACCGCTATGAAACGCACTTTTCAACCGTCCGTACTGAAGCGTAACCGTTCCCATGGTTTCCGCGCTCGTATGGCCACTAAAAATGGTCGTCAGGTTCTGGCTCGCCGTCGTGCTAAAGGCCGCGCTCGTCTGACCGTTTCTAAGTAATAAAGCTAACCATACGTGGTTAAGCTCGCTTTTCCGAGGGAGTTACGTTTGTTAACTCCCGAGCATTTCAACTTTGTCTTCCGGCAACCACAACGGGCAAGTACTCCTGAAATAACACTTCTGGGACGCCGTAATGAGCTGGAACATCCCCGCATTGGTCTTACCGTCGCTAAAAAAAACGTTAAACGGGCTCATGAGCGCAACCGCATCAAACGGTTAGCGCGTGAATACTTTCGTCTGCACCAACATGAGTTGCCCGATATGGATTTCGTGCTTCTGGTAAGAAAAGGGGTATCGGAGTTGAGTAATCGCGAGATTACGGAAGCATTAGGTAAGTTATGGCGTCGTCACAGTCGCTTGGCGCACGCTTCCTGATCCTGTTAATCAGAGGTTACCAGCTGGTGATAAGTCCGCTGCTGGGACCACGTTGCCGCTTCACACCAACATGCTCGCAATACGGAATTGAGGCATTGCGCAGGTTTGGTATGATAAAAGGCGGTTGGTTAACGGTGAAACGCGTATTAAAATGCCACCCTTTACACGAAGGTGGTGATGATCCTGTCCCACCTAAAAATGATGATAACAGAGAACATTAACGATGGATTCGCAACGTAATCTTCTATTCATCGCTTTGCTACTCGTATCCTTCTTTGCATGGCAGACGTGGGAAAGTGATAAGACACAAGCACTTAACGCGGCTACTCAGGCAACGCAGCAGACGACAACGCCAAGTGGTGAAAGCAGCGGGCAGAACAAATATATTACGGTCAAAACAGATGTGCTGTCACTGAACATCAATCTGCGCGGCGGTGATATTGATGAAGCTGACCTTTTGGCTTACCCGGCAACCTTAAAATCCGCAGATCCGTTCCGTTTACTGGAAACAACACCTGAATTTGCCTACCAGGCAATCAGTGGTTTAACCGGTGTGAATGGTCCGGATAACCCGAATAATTACAAAGATCGCCCGCTGTATACCACTGAAAGCGATACATTTGTGCTGGCGGAAGGCCAGGATGAACTGCGTGTTCCTCTGACTTTCGTTCTGGATGGTGTCACGTATGTGAAAACCTATACTCTGAAGCGCAAAGACTATGCCATCAGTGTTGATTACACCATCAAAAACGACACCTCAGCTCCGCTGGAAATGGCGTTTTTCGGTCAGTTAAAACAATCTGTGAATTTACCGGAACGTCTTAACAACGGCAGCAGCAACTTTGCGCTGCATACCTACCGTGGTGCGGCGTACTCGTCTGAAGACACTAACTACAAAAAATACAGCTTCAGTGATATCGAAGATAAACCACTGAACATCAACAGCAATGTTGGCTGGGTAGCGATGTTACAGCAGTATTTTGCGACAGCGTGGGTTCCTGAGAAAGGCACCACCAATAACTTCTATACGCTGTACAGTGCCAAAACCGGCGATGCATTCATCGGCTATAAGAGTGATGCAATCCGTATCGGGGCAAACAGCGAAGCGAAATATAACGCAACACTGTGGGTCGGACCGGAACTGCAGAACGAAATGGAAGCCGTGGCACCGCATCTGGACTTAACCGTTGATTACGGCTGGTTATGGTTCATTTCTCAGCCGCTGTTCAAGTTACTGAAGTTTATCCACAGCTTCATCGGTAACTGGGGCTTCTCCATCATCGTTATCACCTTTATCGTCCGCGGTATCATGTATCCGCTGACCCGTGCGCAATACACCTCAATGGCGAAAATGCGTATGCTTCAGCCGAAGCTGAAAGCAATGCGTGAGCGCATCGGTGATGATAAACAGCGCATGAGTCAGGAAATGATGGCGCTGTACAAAGAAGAGAAAGTGAACCCGCTGGGTGGCTGCTTACCGCTGATCATCCAGATGCCTATCTTCCTGGCACTGTATTACATGCTGATGGGCTCGGTGGAACTGCGTCACGCGCCGTTTATCGGCTGGATCCATGACTTATCCGCACAGGATCCGTACTACATCCTGCCGATTCTGATGGGTGCAACGATGTTCGTGATCCAGAAACTGTCTCCGACAGCGGTCACCGACCCGTTACAGCAGAAGATTTTCACCTTTATGCCGGTGATCTTCACAGTCTTCTTCCTGTGGTTCCCGTCAGGTCTGGTGCTGTACTATATCGTCAGTAACCTGGTGACTATCCTCCAGCAGCAGATTATCTATCGCGGCCTGGAAAAACGCGGTCTTCACAGCCGCGACAAAAAATAAGCCCGTGACCGGCGGGGAATCTCTGCCGGTCTTATAGTATTATTTAAAGGCGGTCATATTGACCGCCTTTATTGTTTATCACACGGTGAGAAAGAGAGACATGGTCATGAATAACGCTGAAATTCAGAGCACCGATACCATTGTGGCACAGGCAACCCCGCCGGGACGCGGCGGAGTCGGTATTTTGCGTGTGTCCGGCCCGCAGGCGGCACAGGTGGCTCAGATTGTACTGGGGAAACTCCCGAAAGCGCGTTATGCCGATTATCTGCCTTTCCGTGATGAAACCGGCAAAGTGCTGGACCAGGGGATTGCAATTTTCTTCCCCGGCCCGAACTCCTTTACCGGTGAGGATGTGCTGGAACTCCAGGGACACGGCGGACCGGTTATCCTCGATTTATTGTTAAAACGTATTCTGCTTATCGATAATATCCGTATCGCCAATCCCGGTGAGTTTTCAGAGCGTGCATTCCTTAATGACAAACTGGATCTGGCACAGGCGGAAGCCATTGCTGACCTGATTGATGCCAGTTCGGAACAGGCGGCCCGTTCGGCGATGAATTCATTACAGGGCGCTTTCTCCGGGGAAGTGCATCAGATGGTGGAAGCACTCACTAACCTGCGGATTTATGTCGAAGCAGCAATCGACTTCCCGGATGAGGAAATTGATTTTCTCTCGGATGGTGTGATTGAAGCCAAACTCGATACCGTTATTGCTGACCTGGAACGGGTTCGTTCTCAGGCGCGTCAGGGCAGCCTGCTGCGTGAAGGGATGAAAGTGGTGATTGCCGGGCGCCCGAATGCCGGAAAATCCAGCCTGCTGAATGCTCTTGCCGGACGCGAAGCTGCGATTGTCACTGATATTGCCGGAACCACCCGTGATGTGCTGCGTGAACATATTCATATCGACGGTATGCCGCTGCATATCATTGATACTGCCGGGCTGCGCGAAGCCGGGGATGAAGTGGAGCGGATTGGTATTGAACGCGCCTGGCAGGAAATTGCACAGGCAGACCGCGTCCTGTTTATGGTGGACGGTACCACGGTGGATGAACAGACCCCGGAGCAAATCTGGCCGGAATTTATGTCCCGCTTACCGGCCGGTATCCCGGTCACCATTATCCGCAATAAAACCGATATCACCGGGGAAACCACCGGCATCACAGAGCGGAACGGCGATACGCTGATTAAACTTTCTGCCCGCGAAGGCCACGGTATTGATTTGCTGCGCGATCACCTGAAAACCACCATGGGATTTGAAGGCAACACTGAAGGCGGATTCCTCGCCCGCCGCCGTCATTTACAGGCACTGAACACTGCGGCAGAGCATCTGATCTCCGGTCACGAGCAGTTAGTGGTTGCCCGCTCCGGCGAATTACTGGCAGAAGAATTGCGTCTCGCCCAGCAGGCACTGAGCGAAATCACCGGTGAATTTACCTCCGACGATCTGCTCGGGCGCATTTTCTCGAGTTTTTGTATCGGGAAGTAAAATAGTAAAACGCATCAAACCAAATCAAAACAACATTATGATTTTAAAATAATTTTGTTTTATTGGGTGGGAAGTGATTTGAAGGGTTTTGTCGATTCTTGCGCCACGTGTGCGCCACAGATAAATTCTGGCGCACATATGGCGCACAAGATGAGAAAAACCTATGAAAATCAGCATACATAAACGAGATCCAGATAAAAATGGCCTGCGAGCTATCAGGCTTGTTTACTATTATGGATCAAAGACCTCGGAAAACGGCTCAAGAGCTCAAAAACGCTCATACGAGACGTTAAATCTGTTCCTCTACAACAAGCCAAAAAACGCAGTTGAGCGTGAGCACAACAAAACCACATTGCAAAAAGCCGAGGCCATTCGTGCCAAACGCCTGCTAGAAATGGAATCTGCTAAACATGGATTGGATGACCGCACCAAACTCAATGCCAGTTTCTTTGACTACTTCGATCAAATAGCAGCAAGTAAAGCATCCGGTAGTAAATCCAATTACTCAATTTGGATTTCAGCGGGCATCCATCTCCACCGTTATCACCGCCACGCAGAACTCACTTTTGAACAGGTAGATAAACACTTTTTGGAAGGGTTTCGCCATTACCTACAGCATGAGGCAATAACAAAATCAGACACTGGCCTATCTAGGAATACCGCCTGTAGCTACTTCAATAAAATCCGGGCTGCGCTCAACCAAGCACAACGAGACCGAATAATCAGAGATAACCCTGTTGAACAAGTCAAATCCATCAAAGCAGAGAGGACACAGCGCACTTACCTCACTCTGGATGAGGTAAAGGCCCTTACCAAGGCAGAATGCCGTTACGATGTGCTACGAAGAGCATTTCTGTTCTCCTGCACTACGGGTCTACGCTGGTCAGACATTCATAAACTGGTGTGGGGTGAAATTGAACTATTTGCTCAAGGGCACTACCGAATCATCTTTTCCCAGATAAAGCTCAAAAACTCGGGCAATGGCCTGCAATATCTCGACTTACCGGATTCAGCAGTACGTTTGCTCAACTTGGAAAACAGGGGAAAACCGACAGAACGGGTTTTTAAGGGCTTACGTTACGACAGCTATAGCAACGTCGCGCTAGTGCAGTGGGCTATACGTGCCGGGATCACCAAACACGTGACCTTTCATGCAGGCCGCCACACCTTTGCAGTGAACCAACTGGCCCGAGGCCTGGACATCTATTCCCTTTCCAGATTGCTTGGCCACAGCGAACTCAGAACGACAGAAATCTACGCAGATATTCTGGAAACCCGCCGCACAGAGGCCATGCGGACTTTTCCGGATATTTTTAAAGAAGAGTCAGACTAAACACCGATAACACGAGGAATTTCGTCAGAAGTAAGTACAGAGTCTTGAAGATAATGTAAATTATTACTTAAGAAATATGCTTGTTCATCAAATAATTGAGAAATAAAATCTGTTTTATCTAATATAGAAACAGAATTATAGTCGAAGGAACCGTTTTTGACTTGTAATGACAGAAAACGGTTCCATTCCAAGCCATTTGAGCAAACGAGATCAAAAATTACCTCACCATTTAACTCTTGACCGAGCAAACAAGTTAATTCATGTTCAATTTCAGATAATGAAGACAAAGGATTCTCGTAGCCAATTGCCGTAACAATAGCTATTGAGTTTAAATCTAAACTTAACCGTCTAATATTAAACATTTTATATACTATATAATTTCTTGATGAGATCCCAAGCTTGAGTAGATTTTGTCATGAGATGGGCAATGTTGCTAATCATTCTACTAGCTTCAACAAGTGCTTCCATATGGAATAAGCCATGACGTTCTCTATTGTAGAAAGTATAGGCTTCACTAATGATTTTTGCGGCTTCAGCATTCGCACACAAAGCTGCACAGTCAGCATTCAAAACATGAACACCTTGGTCTTTTACAAAAAAATCACCAAATCCGTCCTTACCAACTTCGATACCCAAGGCCATGAATTTACTCTTTAAAGCCCCCTCAATTGAACGCAACTCCGGATAAAGCAACATACAGTAGTCAGGCAAATTGGGGGACGCGAGCTTAACACAAAGACCAGAAATGAGCAATTTTTCTACATTAGAGTGCAGTCGTTCGTAAGATTCACCGAGGACTGACTGCAGGTAAGAACGAGCCACTTCTTGCTGAACGATTTCAGCATTGCCATCTTCTTGTCTAATCAGAACCTTTTCTAATCCCTGTAAATCAAGTAGTTCTGATAGGTTGAAAATAAAAACCCTATAGCATGATAGTGGACGACCTTGTATTTGAAGTTTATCCGTTCTGATATGAAGTGTTACAGTAAGTTCATCTTGATATTCTTCAGAACGTATTTTCCATACAGTTTTATGTTCGTCTTGAGCATGCACAACAACTTTGATGTGAGACTCTTCAGCTGCAAACTCTAAAACAGGTAATATAGCAGACTCGGTGAACCCCTCAAGAACCATATTAACTTGTTCAAATTCAGCTGGATTTATTGAACCATAAAGATGATCGGTCATTAATTTACCAATATCATGATTCGCACCAGTCAGATACTGTATAGTTGAAGTGCCATCTTTGTTGAAAAACACATTTACAGTCGCAAATTTGTTGCCTGTGCGTCCAAAAACAATCCTAGTTCCTTTTTGTGTGCCAGGTATTGCTGATATCGACTTAATCGTAAATTGGTGCTCAGTTGCAAAACTCTCCACCAAATTTTTGATCGCCGCACGATCAAGGTTTAAGTTCTTGTAGCTCCGTTCCACAACAATAATTCCTTATAATAATCAAACATTTAAAAGCAACATAAAATTCGAGGTCTGCACCGATTTTAACCACGTTTGCTTAACTTGCCAATTACCGATGTCATCATTAGAAAATACCTGTTACATGTCACAGCTAGAGAACATGACATGTAACGCATCTAATGATTAATTATTACTTTCAGAAGCTTAAATAGCTACTCAATATCTCCGACCATAAAATTTTCGGTTAGCAACTAGATGATCTGCAGCGGCTTTATCAATCTCATATGAAGAAGCAACTCGGTTACTCTGCAACCAAGCCAATATATCGGCTCGCCTGAAGAACACACGGTTACCATTAGGTTTGAAAAATGGGATCTTGCGTTCATGGGTCAACCTGTACAAAGTGCTTTTCTTTAGCCCCGTCAGCTCAGCACATTCCTCAACTGTGAGGATTTCCTTTGTTGTGTCAGGACGTTGCTCGTTTTTGATATGATCGGTAATCAGTTTTTTAAGCAATGACATATCCATCAGCATGCGCTGAAGCATCTCTTTTTCAGTCATGTTGATACTCTCCTACACTGCCAAGTTAAAGTGGGATAAACGGGAAACTGGGAACACTAAGCTAGTCGTCATGTTCAACCCTCTCTAAATCTTCAAGGTGGCGCCTAACTTGGTCTGGTTTGAGCGCAAAAAAACGTTGAAACTCACCATTAATCCGCGTCTTATAGGTTCCCCTGGAGCGCTCGTTCGTTACCAAGCAACCGCGTTGCAGCAAGATTTCCACTTCTCGCATATAGTGGGTGGGAAGCTCAAGTTTTTGCAGGAAATGAGTTTTGTTGATAAGCCACAATTCGCATCCATCCAGTGAACGGCGGTAACCAGGCATTCCCTTACCTGAATCCTGATCAATTTCACCGATATTGCGTTCCCAGTTGCGCATCGCTTTTTCCAATGACCTAAGCAGCCTAAACTCTTCGGAATTCTTAGAGTGCCCACGATTAGCGAGCCACGCACGAAGGACTTTATGTACCGCATCGAGTGACTCTTCCTCAGACCACGGCAAGATGAAATTTCGACTAGCGAGGCATAGTGCAGTACCAATCAGTGCAAATCGTCTAACGACTCGCTGTACTTGAGAGGCCATTGAGTCGCTTGTCCAAGCGTTGCTAAGACGACCTATTTCATAGCTGAGGTAGCGGCTAAGCTCATCATGCAGCCCTGTAAGTAGCGATAACCACTCTCGGATTACTGTGCCATGAAAGCACTGACAAGACATTTTAAGCTCATCAACGAATTGTTGAGCACTCTTACGGCCATGTAATTCATCGAATGCACCATGTATACCAAAAATTGGGATCTCCACCAGTCGTATCTGCTGACCAGCCCTAAGTGGCTTTCCTATCTGCTGAAGTAATTCGGCAATCCAAACTTCCCCGCTACTGAGCACCAGCGTTCGCCATTGTGACGTCGCGGCCAACTCTCCTGACACGTTAGCGCGCAGTTTTCCTGAACCATTCATGATCTGATAAATGGCGGTATCAACATCTTCTGGGCGAGCCAATCCTATCTCATCCAACGTCAGCAGCATGTCGTTATGCTCCGACGAGACAGCAGCTAATCCATTGCTTGTCGAGATCCAGCTACGTCTATAGCTATCGCTGCCATATAAGCTTGCCGCAATCTGCAATAAAGTTGTTTTACCGGCAGAAGAAGCACCAACAAAATGAAAGGCTCCATTTTCCATACCAGAAGGGGCTAGTAATGGTGCTGCCAACCCTGTTCCTATACAGAAAATAGCTAGCGGATTCCCACGGCATAGCTTCCCAACATGGTTTTGCCAATCACTCAAACTCCCTGCTTCCTCTAACAGCTTGGAACTGGACAACTGACCCACAAAATAGTGGGGTTCGTCAGCAGAACCCACAGTCCAACTGCTTGTGGCAAATATGGGCCCATGCCAGCCAGTGCGATTCACCACAGTTGCCGGTGCAGCAAGAGCCATCTGTTCTATTAAATAATGTTGAAGCCGACTCCAACTTGATTGGCCTGGGGTTAATGGATACCCAGTATCGACCAGCATATCCCTGATCTGGCGGGCGTTATCACTATTCAGGTCTCTGGCATACACAACTTCACGTAACCTAACCCCATCAAAATTTTGCCATTCCAGCAGCGCTCCATGCCCATGTCGTTTGTCAGTTAAACGAGTGCGAGCCAATACCTGCATCCAACCACCTATTCGCTGCCAGCGGTCAGCTGACAAGCAATAGATCCCATCATCCTGCAACTTATTTTGCATCACTTCCCCCTTTTATAAATCACTCAACCATGTAGCAATATCGCTGTACCTAAACCGCACAGAGCGGCCATTGGGATTGGGTTTTATTGGAGGAGGAAAGCGTCCATCTCGCACGTAGCGACGAAGTGTCGCTTGTGACGTTTGCAAAACGTCACACACTTCTGCATAAGTTAGTAACCGTTCTTCTTTAGGTTGGTTATTACCCTTCATGATAACTCCTGTTTATTATCTAGCTTGCGGGAGCAATCATCCCGAAAAAGGCTAATTAAACAGACCGCTGGAACTGCCCTTTTGGGGAACGTCAATAATAAATTTCAAAGCATTGATATTTAATGATATTTATTCAACATATAGATTAAAAATAGCCTCTGAAGAGCAAAAATCTAAGCCATTGATGAGTTGGCCGACATTACCGTATCAATTTATGCGCCAGTGAATAACCAGAGAAAACTTTCACATGTGAAAGTTTAGAGACCTGGCGATTTACAACTCTTAAAGCCATGTCCCCCATTAAAAATGGAATCGTTTAGCTCAGGTCTTTTATTGGCGATAAAGCTTGTATGGAATAAATCGTCCAAGGTCCCCCATCAGATAGTTATTGGAAAGGAATTGGTAGGGTCTTTTGGCTAAGGCGTCACAACAAAAGACCCGTGTGCCCCAAAAGGGCACGAAGGCAGGCGATGAATTAACTCATGAGACAATAGACTCACTCTGTATTCAACATACAGTGGATTATGTCATGATCAAAAATTATTCATTTTTAGAACAACAAATTGTTGCATTTGGTGCCGCACTAAATAGGGGAAATCAACCGCAATCAGAGTATATAGAAGCCTTCTCAAAATCATTTAAAGGACTAGAAACACAAATTAATATTTGGGAAACCTTTATTGCCAATAGCACAAACGTTAATCAAGACGATGCTATGCTTTTTTCATTATCAGTTTCAGAGCAATATCTACGCTACACCCATAAATCGATCGAAATAGAGCAAATACGCTACTACTACATAGCACAAAAAATTGCAGACTTGTTCTGGCAGCACAACCGAGAGCATAGAGGGAAAAACTCACCAGGTTATCCGGGTCATTTTGGTTGTCGTGTAAGGCTAAGAAACAAAAAACTCGAAATTTTTTGGGTTTATAACCAGTTTAAGCCTAAAAAGAATTCTGATGGATTCCAGGTAATCAGCCATTATCTTCCGCGAGATGGGCATTTCCGATACCCCAAAACTACGTTTACCCGAGCACAAGACTGGGAAAAACCTGTGATTGAGGCAGTTGAGGACGCTTTTGCCATCATCCGCAGAGCCAACTCAAATCTAATGCGGGTTAGACAACTGTGCCGTTGGAATGACACCAATCTATTCAAAATGACAGGCGATATCGACGATTTTAAGATGGATAATCCTTTATAGTTATGATCTTACAACACAGCCCTCAACTCATTAGAGATCAGGGCTGCACTATATCGGCTATTTATCTTTTTTGAGTATGGCCTTGAGTGCTGCAATATTAGCCCGCGCGCCTTCGGCTTCTTTTAAACGACGGCGCTGCTGGGCAAAGAGGTCAAACTCCAATTTCGCTTTATCATCAGCGTCTTTCTTGGAGATTTTTCCAGCTCCGCTTAGTACGTCCCGATCATTAAAACTTAAAAACTGGTCAAGCTTATCGGCCCAGTCCTGTAAGAATACCTGCTTGCGACGCAGCGCTTGATCTTCGGCAAAGTCGAGCCACATATTGACGATGCGATTAAGCTCTTTGATTTCATCTTCACGCAGATAGTTCTTGGCAACAGTAACGTCAGTCTTGCGCACTTCATCGCCTTTATAGCTGGTTAAGCCCATATCCGGCTTACTGGCATCCACACGGCTGGCGATAAGCTCAGCAGCCGTCATATGCGTACAAGCATAATGCAGCTTGTTCTGAATGGTTTGGAAGAAGCGGTTGGTCTCTTGGTTAGATGGCTCGTAATCAGCAGCCATGGTAAAGATTTCTTTCACCCGCAGATAAACGCGACGCTCACTAGCTCGGATATCGCGAATGCGTTCCAGCATCTCGTCAAAGTAGTCAGGCACCGCAGAGTGACCAACGGGCGGATTTTTTAACCGCTCGTCATCCATGGCAAATCCCTTGATCAGATATTCTTTCAGGATTTGCGTTGCCCATTGACGGAACTGTGTACCACGTTGCGAACGAACTCTGTAGCCTACAGACAAAATTGCATCGAGATTGTAGTGGTCGATCTCGCGAGATACTTGGCGAGTACCTTCCAATCGAACTATCCGGAATTTCCGGATGGTTGCGTTTTGTACAAGCTCACCCTCGTTGTAGATATTGATTAAATGCTCATTAATTGTACGGACGTCCTTATCATAAAGCTCTGCCATTGCAGCCTGAGAAAGCCACAAAGTGTCCGACTCAAAGCGGCACTCTACGCGGGTTTGACCATCAGCACTGGTGAAAAGAACAAACTCGCCTTGAGGAGCTTGGGGGATATTATCTGTCATGCAATCAACCTTTTTGCTTACATAGAGGGGAGTCCAAGCTTGTCAAAGAATGCACGGTTACGTTCCTTTGCGGCCCTCACAAGCTGATTAAAACTTATGACCTCGATATAAGCTTTGTAATTGGGGTTGTACCCGAAGAATCCCATGCCATCCGCAGTCATGGTTAAACTAAAGTTTTTGCAGCGCGTTACCATTGTTGAGGTCAGGTCGCACACAATATAGCAGTATGCGGGGATATCATGATTTCTAGGGATAAGTAGTCCTGATTTTGTTTTCGCTTGCCCCTCACGAATTCTCTCTACATAACCGAGGGCTTGAGCTATTGGGTCTTTATCTTCACCTTCCCGCATATCGTTGCGCATTGGACGTTTGATCTCAACCACAGAGATAGATGCTAAGGGAAAGCTATTTTGGTCATTAACCAGCAGCGGGTTATCGAACATTCTTAGGCTGAGTAAATCCGGTTCCTTTGTCGAATCATTACCAGTAATAGGCATCGCATTCAGCGTTTTGTCGGAAGCCAAATAGTTGTGAAAAGCCAAACGTTCATCGATCAACCAAAGGTTGCAAGAATCCAGTAAAACCTCACTGGAATCTTTACGCATCGGCATGATTAACTCATGAATCATATCCTCACGAGCATACTTGCCATCATCCAGTCGCTCGATGGATTTTTGCAGCAGATCAATAATGACCTTTCGATGTGATACGTAATTAGCGAGGTCTGATTTTTTCAGATCTTCAGCTTTTCGCAGATATTCACTCAGCCGTTCCTTATACTCCTCTACATGCTCCTCATTTTGAGGTTGCATGATGTCATGACCCTCACTTACTAACTGTCGCTCGACCTCATACCACTGGGCATGTAGATGTAACTCTAAGTCTTTGTCCGACTTTTCTGGGTCAACAATGAGCTGTTCTTCTGCAACATAGTGAGCAATAGGCCGGTATCGGGGTGCATGGCTATTAATAAAATCATCTACGCGTTTACGACCGGCTGAGACATTTTCTGCCAAAACATCTTGCAGATATTCTTTCGTGCGTGCGAGCACTGCATCGCGAATATCTTTAAAGCTTACTTCGTTGAGCATGTCTTCTACGTTTTCGGCAATATCAAAAGAGGTACGCTCGCTGCGAACACGCTCATCTAGGTAGCCTGAAGACACGTAACAGGTATAGGTAAATTCCCCAGATTCGTCAGATATTTTGCCGTACAAGCCGGGAATTTTTCCTTGAATGGATTCTTCTTTAACCAAACGATTTGCGGCGCACAAGGCTAACTGATGCTTTTTATTTACTGATGCTCGAAACTTGATGTGAGTAAGATCGAATGAGAAGTCACCTATGGTAATCGTTTCAGGAAACGAACTCGCGTGCATATGCTCTGTAAGCAAGTCATCAAGATCGAATACTTCATCTGCATCCTCTACCAGTATCTTGGGAGCGCTGCCTTGACGAACAAAGTACCAGAGCACATGTTCAAGTAGCTGATTAGCCACTGTTAGCCCTTTGGTTGGTACCTGCTTTCGATAACTTTCATCAAATCCCACCAGTTTGATTTGAGTACCTGGTTGCTGTTCGGTAGCTACCTGAACATTTTCACTGTGAACACCTGATTTATCGTTAAAGCGAAATACACGTTTTTTAAGCTGGCCATCCCCATCGATAAAATGGCTTTCCACCTCAACTAGGTCAAATACCTTCAACCACATCAAACGACCAACACCACGGCAGCCTTTATCCATTTTGTGGTCGGAATCCAGTGTTTCAAATGATTTAAAGTTGGTTTCATCAAAACCACAACCATTATCAGTTATGGTGAAACCCAAAATAGGTGGTAGCGATTTGGCATCGAAATCTAAACTCTCCTGAGTCGCGCGATTGATCCGAAGAACAACCTTACCGTTATCGCTATTCCCTTTTTCTTCAATCGAGTGAATAGAGTTTACAACCGCCTCAAAAACAGGCATCAGGCCGTGACTCTTAGGTAAAGAAGTGTTGCGTAAGCGACCTTTGAGATTGGTTTGTAAACTCATACTCCCACCTTAGAGCTCGCCTTTAAAGGCGGAATCGAGAATTGATGCTTTTAATGAACGCATTAATTCTACTTTTTCATTTAATTCAGCTTTTACTTTGTTTCTGAAATTCGAAACTTCATCGATCTTTCGGCAAATTGTTTCTTGTAGCTGTTTGTTGGGCGCACAAAACGAAAGTGCTTTAATACCTTTCTGGTTGATGATGGGTAATGTCGCGGTTGATGCGTTTGTCAGAATTTCTGGTTTAATAAACCGAAACCAGTAATACGCATATCTCGGAATTATGGCACTGTTAAATTTCATACCGGTTATTTGCTGGTTAGAACTGGCATCTTGCTCTAAATAACCGATCTTACCGATGGTCGCGCCAATGGCGACGAGCATGATCGTACCAGCATCAAACTTACGAGCTTTGCCTGCATCAAATGCTTTTTGACTGAGTTTTTTATTGGAATCAAACAGAATATCGTGATCACCAAAGTCAGAAGGCGCAAACCAATTAATGTCACCATTTTCGTAAAATTCAGGTTGCTTTGTTGGCGGTGTTGTCCCCGTCTGGATCTGCTCAATATGCTTTTCGACCGTAGATAGACCAGCCAACTCAATTGCTTGCATCATTTGCTCGTTTATCGTGCTTGCATACAACGCATCAGCCAGTGTGACGCTCTGCTGCAAATGCTCGATGGCGGTATCGATGCGGGTTAGCAGTGCATCGAGTTTTTCGACGATGCGTTTTTGTTCCGGCAAGCTTGGAAGAGGAATGTTCAACTCTTCAACCATAGCTTTAGTTAGGGCCTGTCTAGTAGCACCGCCAGCCCCCTGCCATAGCAGTTGTGCCTTAAATTTTGGGTTTACGATCAAATAGTTCAGGAATTTACTATCGACATACTCCGTTGGTCTAATAATTGCGACATGCTGATTTACACGTGCAGGCAAGAACTCATTAGGAACAATACAGCATCTTGCAATTGATGCCCCTGTAATATTGAGTAGTACGTCTCCACTCTCCACGACTACATTTTTGAGGCCATTAGCTTGCTCATCATCAATAAATGCAAGCTTTTCCTCTTTAAAGAAACAGTCGTGAACATTTAGGCTTCTAATTAGCGAAATACCGCTAGATTTATAAGCTTTTTCGCCTCCCTTCGGAGTTGCCCCACTTCCAATCTTGGTTGTGAGATCTTTCAACTTGTGCCACTCCCACCCATCCGGCAATTTATATAAAACCTGTTCCATGGTTATTTCTCCGCCAACAGGTCTTCAATTTCATCCAACAGCCCAGATACCAGTTTTTCCTTGGTGCGGATTTGCTTAAGAATATCGCTGGGCGCTAAATGCTCGGCATCTTTTTGCTTGGCTGGGTTTTTGGCAGATAGATCATAGTCTTCAGCTAATTTACTGGCTGAAACTGTCCAGGAACGTTCGGTAGTTTCGCGGCTGCTATACAGATCAACAAACTCTTTTAAGTGATCGTCGGTGATGGGTTTGTTTTTGGTGAGTTTTTGCTCGGGTTCACATTCGTAGTACCACACATCGCTGGTGCCACCGCTGCGCTCAAAAAACAGCACGTTGGTTTTAACACCCGAATAAGGCAAAAATACCCCTGCAGGCAGGCTTAAAATGGTGTGCAGGTTAA
Organism: Morganella sp. HSTU-ASny43; assembly: GCF_022819185.1. Taxonomy (NCBI): domain Bacteria; kingdom Pseudomonadati; phylum Pseudomonadota; class Gammaproteobacteria; order Enterobacterales; family Morganellaceae; genus Morganella; species Morganella sp. HSTU-ASny43. The sequence continues at coordinate 63,720 of NZ_WSPG01000009.1, read as the reverse complement.
AGTTTTCCAGCAGCTCCTGTTTGACTTGCTTAAAGGCGCTGTTGGTTTGGAACAGTACGCCTTCTGGCACTACGATCGCTGCTTTACCGCCACTTTTTAGTGTTTTCATAAAGTGCTGTAAAAACAGCAATTCAGTCGCGTTACTCTGGATAGGGAAGTTTTGCTGAATCTGCGATTTCTCTTTACCACCAAATGGCGGATTGGCCAAAATAATGTCGTAACGGTCTTTTTCCTGAATATCGCGGATATTTTGGGTGAGCGTATTACCCCTGAACAGGTTTGGGGATTCGATGCCATGCAAAATCATGTTCATCATACCCATCACGTACGCCAGCGAGGTTTTCTCGAAACCAAAGAAGGTATCACGCTGGATAAAATCCCACTGCTCGGTAGAGAGTTGGTTCTTTTTCCCCTTTAAATGCTCAAAGGCTTCCACTAAAAATCCGCACGAGCCAGCCGCTGCATCGTAAATGGTTTGCCCGGCTTGCGGGTCAATGGCCTTAATCATGGCACGTACCACCGGACGCGGTGTGTAAAATTCGCCCGCATAACCACCTGCATCGCCCATGTTTTGCAATAAGCCTTCATAGACAAGCGAGAGTTCAAACATTTCATCACTGGATTGGAAATTCAGTGTGTCGATAATATCCAACACTTCACGCAATGTATGGCCAGAAGCTACCTTGTTGTCTAAATACTGGAAAATGGCACCAATTTTATAGGCAAAGGATTTTGGGTCTGCTCCTGCACCAGTGATAGCCGAATTGGCAAAGCTTTTTAAGTAAGGGAATAACTCGTTATTAACGTAATCAGTTAAGTCATCGCCCGTGCGAACTTGGTTTATATCTAGCTTACCATCGGCATTTTTTGGGCATGCCCAATTTGACCAACGATGTTCTTCATCCAATATGGGTAGATAGTCTTTCCCTGACAGTACCGCTTCATCTTCTTTTTCAGATTCAAAATCATCCAAAAACTTTAAGAACAGTACCCACGAGGTTTGCTCGGTATAGTGCATAGCACCACTAATGCCATCGTCGCGGCGCAGTATGTCGGTAATTCGGTCAATCTTTTGTTGTAATGACATGGCTTATAGTTTTCCGATAATAAAATTGTACATATTGGTGATGTCTTCGCTGATTTCTGCGGGCGGAATCAGGTCGATATAGACTTGGAGTTTTGCAGGGTCTAAGCCTTCGCCATCGGTGTTAATCAGCGGGTTGATAATGTCTTTGACGTTCATCCTACGAATATCGTCGTTATCACCAGGATTATTGGACTGAAGGTGATTGCGCTGCGCAATATCACCATTGTTTATTTGGCCAAGCAGATTGTGGTGCGCCAATGCGGTGTATGAGAGCAAATAGTTTTTGATTTCACGGCGTTTCCAAGCCAATAGATATGGCGATACGTTGGTGCCACGAGGCCATTGAATGGCATTTAGCAACTCACGGTACACTTGTCCGTTCACTTGAACTCCATTGGCAGCATTCCAGTCCAATGCCGCCTCGTCTCGATCACAAATTAGGAAAATCTGTGTTGTTACAAGTGGTGATTCAATCTTGCTTAAGCCATGTAACCAATCTATTTTACCCTTGCCAAAGGTTTCGTTAGCAGTAGCGTAGCTGGACGACTTTTTCATGGCATGCACAGTGGCTAGACGGTTTATATCTAGCCCTGCACGTGCCGCAAGTTTGGTAAAAATAATCCAATCGTTGTAGTCATCTAATAAGGCGATGTTAGGCAGCTTGCCACACACCTCAAATTCAACGGATTTGGCACGAGAAAGTACACTGAGTCGGCTGATTAGTTGCTTGATCTTGTTGTCTTCGTTAATTCGGCCGTGCTCCACCACTTTCAGATGTTCTATGCGGTTTTCTTTTGCAGAAATAGAATCCAACAGGTGTGTAGTAGTAATCGCATGGCCTTGTATGCTGTGTAATAGAGACCATAGTTTCTCTACGTTTTTGTAGTGCAGGTGCGAATCTGCTTCATCAAACAGGAATAAAGTATTCGGCGCATCAAAAAGGTCTATCAACGCGTATAGAAAGAGCAGTTGGTATTCACCATCGCTTAACTGGTCAAGCTCTATTCCATCTTTAAAAACGAGTTTGTAGCCGTGTTTATCTATGAAGTAATTGTTATCCGCCGCTTGGGTAAAAAAACTCACTTCAGGATCAAACGCAATATTTTGAGCCTGAGCATTTGCTTCACCAGCTTCGATACCTTCTTCACCTGCTTGTGGCTGTCTTGGGTAATCGAATGAAACATCGATCAATCGGCTTGCTGGTATTTCAATAGTTCGCTTACGTAGCGGTTGCTCAAACTCATAGTCATTTGAGACAAATGTGTTGATAAAGCTATCTAACGAACGGAAATAGGGCGTATTTCGTAGCGTATCAACCTCACCACTTTCTTCACGCTTCAGAGCGTCTTGAACTCGATTGACATAATTTTTATCAATCTTGAATGCGCATTTTAAGCACGTAGTTTGGTCATCACCTGCAAATGCCGACTCAGTAACGTAACCTCTTTCGCGCAAAAAAGAGCGAACTTTGCCACTACGTTTAGTCGCCGTTGCGAGGAAAATGAGTAATTTTGACCAGGGCTTGTCAAAGTAAAGGCACTCTAACCCCAACCCTCTGCCCGCTTGACGCTCGCGTTTTAAGTAAATACCAAACTTTGCAGAGTAATTTTCATTCTGGCCTGAAGAAAAGCACACCACATTTAGGTGGTGATGTGCGAGTTTGTTTAACCGCTCTTCAAATACTGACTGTAAGATACTGGATTTACCGCTGCCGTTTTCACCAATCAAGGTCGCTACCTTGTTGATATGTAGAGTCTGCGGCTGGTCGTACAGCGGGTTAGGTGCGAGTGTTAATTCCATTTCAGTTCACGTGATAAAGCTGTTGTTGTAATTGTTTAAATGCCGCCAGCAAATAGGCTGGTTTTCCACCGAATGCTGTTGAGGCATCTTTGACAGTACCCAACCCTGATAGCTCGATAAGCGCTGGCAAGCGCTCGCGTGATAACTCCGTACTGCCAGTTTGCTCATACCGGTTAAGCACAAAGTGCAAAAACTGCTGTGCCTTTTCTTGTTGGTACTGATTAAAGAAGGTGCTGTTAGTACGTACTTGATCGGCACGAGCTTTACGGGTTGCCATTGGCTGTTCAAAGGCTAAAAAAGCCAGCAGATCGAAGATATCGCACTCTTCTGCTTCAAACATGCGTCGCAGTGTGGCGAGTTGTTCTTTATCAAAACCAGCTTGTACAAGTTTACCGAGCAAGGTTTCGCGCTCATCTGGGTCTGACCATATCCGCCGCAATTCCTCAACTGATTTAAACAACCCTGGTAATTGGGTGATCAAACGCTCAACAAATTCTTGCACAGTGAGAGGTTTGCCGTTTTCATCGATATAACGAGTTTCAACGTCAATGACTTTCAGTTCACGGTGTTTGCCTAGCTTTACTTTCAACCGAGGTTTTGGCTCACCCGGTTCAGGTTCTGGGCCATCTGTTCCTCCGGGTGGTTCTGGTGTGTATGGCGGTGGTTTAGGCTCCCCTGTGCCACCGGGCTCTGGTGCTTCAGGTTCACCATCCCAATCTTTGTCATAAAACTTATTGGTTGCACCGCGAAAATCGACAATGGTGAAATAGTCTTTGCCATCAAAAACACGGGTTCCGCGACCGACAATTTGTTTAAACTCCACCATGGAGCCAACGGTTCTATCCAGCACTACGTTACGTACATTACGGGCATCTACCCCCGTGGTTAACATTTGCGATGAGGTAATGATGGTGGGGATGTCTTTGTCGTTATCTTGGAATTTTTCCAGCAGCTCGCGGCCAACTTTACCTTCGTCACTGGTTACACGCACACAGTAATGCGGATCTTTCAGCTTTTTATGTTTGTTGATCATGTCACGCATGGTCAGTGCATGATTTTGGTTTTCGCAAAAGACGATGGTTTTTTCTAGTGGATTGATATTGTCCAAAATGGCTTTTGCGACCAGCTCGGTACGTTCATCAACAATGATCTTCTTGTCGTAATCTTCTACCTGATAGACGTCTTGCCCAGACTCTCCTTCGATCACTTGGTCATCTTTGGTCAGCACGAGCTCGTCTAAGTTGGTACGTACCCGCTTAACACGATATGGCGTTAAGAAGCCATCATTAATACCTGCTTTTAGAGAATATTCAAAAGCTGGTTGTCCAAAATAATCATAAGTATCAATATTATCTTCTCGTTTGGGTGTAGCAGTTAAACCAATGTGAACAGCACTTCCAAAGTGGTCCAGAATTGCACGCCATGAACCAGTGTCATTGGCGCTACCTCGGTGACACTCATCAATCATTACTAAATCAAAAAAGTCGGTTGGATAAGACTTGTAATACCCTTCAATATTTTCTTTTTCTCTATCCGTTCGATCTGCGATAGCTTGATAAATTGCAAAAAAGATATGAGCATTCGTCGGCACAACACCATTACGCTTTCGAACCTCCTCCCCATTAATTTTAATAAGATCTTTTTCGTACGGATTAAATGTATTGATAGCTTGATCTGCCAAAATATTGCGATCAGCTAAAAACAAGATTCGAGGCCTACGTGTACCCGGAGATTCTTTGTTCCAACGGGACTGGAACAGTTTATGGACGATTTGAAAGGCAATAAATGTTTTACCTGTACCAGTAGCCAGCGTTAACAACACTCGTGGCTTACCTTTACCAATAGCATCTGTGGCGGCATGTACCGCTAATTCTTGGTAATAACGCGGCTGCATAGCTCCTTCTAGATGAAAGGGCACATTACGAAGCTGCTGGCCTAGATCTGAATTAACACCCGCGTAGCGGTTTTCTAGTTCTTGTGGCGTTGGGTAAAACTCGATGTAGTCACCTTTACCGGTTTCTAAATCGAACTCATAGGTTTGTTTGCCGTTACTTGAATAAACAAAGCGAACGAGTAGCTTCTTGGCATAGTCGATGGCTTGTTGGAGGCCTTTGGTTGGATACTCAGATTCTTTTTTTGCTTCTACAACAGCAAGATAACGGTTGTCTTTATGAAGTAGATAATCAACAAAACAGCGACGCCCACGGACACCACCGGCAAGCTTACGGCCATCGGTAAAGTAATGCTCCCGAATGATGTTGCCCGGTTGCCAATGTGCAGCTTTTAACGCTGGGTCAATGTAGTTTGCTCTGGTATCTGCTTCTGACGACATGTCATCGCTCCTTGATGCTTTTTAGCTTTGGCTATTGCTTGGCACTTTTTCCAATATGTCGCTCAATGAACAGTTAAATAAATCACATAGCTTATCGAGCGCTTCTAAATCCACCTTGAGCGCGGTTTCTTTGTAAAGTAGCGTCACGGTGGTACGGCTGAGGCCAGTTTCTCGCATCACGTCGCTAATGCGCATTTTTTGTTCACCCATTAAGCGGGCAAGGTGGCAGCGGATCATGCTTTCTCCACGGTGTTTTAACTATAAACTCTGGGTGTTATCACTGTTGCATACCCTATCACTATTATGATTTTTCTCAACTTATTTGAGTTGAAACCAAATTTTTAGAGAAGTGAGAACAGATTGTCAATGTGAGGAAGTTAGATTGCCGTAATCAAGAAAATGATACGGCAGAAAGTCGTGGAATTACTGCTCTGTACTACCGATATTCTTCGAGATAGTTGCAATCAGGTGCCGTGAACATCCCAACATGTCCTGAATGTCACTATAGCTATGCCCAGTCTTCAATAGACTGGCTATGTGCTGATGTCGTTTAAGGTCTGGCTGACGTCCATTGTATTTTCCATCAGCTTTAGCCTTTGCGATTCCCTGAGACTGACGTCTGCGCCGGTCATCATAATCTTTACGGGCAACCGCCGCGAGCATGTCCAACATCATGGCATTCACCGCTTGTAAAATCGCACCGGTAAAGTCAGTTTCGCTATGTTGTTGCAAAGCCAGCCAACTGGTAGGAAGTTCTGGTGAAACAATGGCTAAGTGTTTGCTGGCCAACTTTTGTTTCAACGTATCCCAATCACTTTGCTTAAGCCGCGCCAGACGGTCGATTTGTTCAACCAGCACAATGTCACCCTCGCCTGACTCGGCAATCAAACGCATCAACTCAGGTCGGTGCAATGTAGCACCGGAAACATTCTCTATATAAAAGGCAGCGATTCGCTGGCCATGCTGAGCAGCAAACTGAATGAGTGATTCGCGTGCCCGTTCAGCATTTTGTTCTTTGGTTGATGCACGAAGGTAAGCTCGAATGAACATCTAGGTCTCCACAGTCTGTTATAAGTGGTGCTTTATCTCTGGTCTGGTTTAGGTGGTTCTGTTGGTAGTAAAACCAGTCTGATGGCTAGTTCCGTTGATGTGTACTCAAAAGGAACCAGCTAAGGACCAAAAATCAATCATCAAACCTAATATGGTTTCGGTAGTCGTAATCAAAGCTATCAGGAATGCCAATACCAGTACCTAAATGCCCGCGTTTATCTATATCTATTGAGGTGTAATCACCATAGAACTCTGAATCGTACTTACGACTTTTCACCCTTTTACGATTCTTTATTGGGTAATTACTATCTAAATCAATTGGATATTTAAAAATTGCAACCACTATATATCCAATCCAAAGCGCTAAAGACATTTGCCAACACAAATAAGTAAGTGCACACCAAAATGGAACGGCTAGCCACCATTTGCGTTGGATAAATGTGAAAGCTTTAAAACACCAAATAGCTAATGGCAAACCTGCAAGCAAGAATCCCCATCCAGAGTCTTGAGTCAGCATCAATCCGAATAGCAGAACACCAAGCAACATTATATTTACTAAATCATTTTTGAGATTTTGACTCATGTTTTCCCTCCCACTCTTCAGCTTGAGGTTTGCTTTGGCCTGACAATTTCTGGTTGGCCCTATAGCTGTAAAGACACCAGAAGGTGACCAAACTAAAAAATAGGAATAGCCCAAGCATTCCCCACTCAAATGCAGTCATAGCAACCTCCGTTCACTCGAGTATCCAGTCCTTGCACACTGAATAACTTGGAAAACATAAAATCAGTCATTTCATCGAGTTCAGATGGTTCGAATTCGGGCACGGTAAGGGGCATACCGAAATACTGAAGGTTCCGGTAGGATGATGGCTCGAAAATGCCTTGCGGATAACGGTCGAACGTGTTGAAAGCCTGATTCAGTCTAAGATCAACAGTCCAACCACCTGAAAGCTCAATCCAGCTATGGGGATAGACTAATTCTCCCGTGCTCTTGCATTTGACACATCCAACTCTAGGCTGATGAAACACCGAATTTCTCGTCAATAGATGACTGATCAGGTAAGTAAGAATTATGGGATCCGTTTGGACTTCATCCATCGCCAAAACAATATTGTCTAGATCCTGATATTCACTTTTCATAATGCAGGCTCCTTAAACAGCAGTTGTTCCCCTTGCTCATACAACACTGGATATGGGAGAGATTGGCCATTCTTCACCACATGGTTTGGTGGAAAATAGATCACCATCCACGATGGCAATGCAGCACTGACGGCTCTATAAAACTCATCAATTGGAAAATCTTGTGATCCTGACTGACGGAACACAAAGCGAGAATAGTTCTTCAGGTGATTAGCGGCGATGTTATAGCTTTCGGACTCTCCATCTTTAATGTAGAGCGGACTCTTCCAGAGATAAGGAGTAGTAATGTTGTAAGCAACCACACATTGACCAATACCGCATCCATGCTCAGCGCTTTCAACAGACCAAAGAATCATGGGATGACCATCAATTTCTGGCGTTTCTACATTACTCAGTTTAGTGACATTCAATGCCATATCATCGGCCACATGCTGGATAGCCTGATCGACAAGATGCACATATTTCTCATAAGCCTGAGATTCTGAGGTAGCAGCAGATGCGGGCATCCATCCCATTAGACTTGGTCTAGCCGAGGGATTGTCTGGTGCCATCATTATATCGGTAGCGTTAAACGCGAACGTCTGCGTACCAGAAAGACGCCGAAGCGGATCATCAAATGAAGTAGTTAGCCTAGCGAGATCAAGCAATGGAACCAACATCCCCTTGCTATAAGAGTGGGTACCATCGTGGGAATCTCTCAAATCCAAATCGTAGATGCCCCCGGCTCGCGCTAAATTCAAAGCCCGAGATTCGTCTTGAGCATAATGACGAGGTCCAGCTGCACAACCTGACAAGGACACACATAAAGCAATTAATGATAAAGACGGGTATTTTTTCATGATTACCTCCTGCTTTATAAAGATTCGCATGGAGGAAGAAAAACGCAAGAGGATTTACTATTTTATTATTTAAAATCAATAGTTTGCACTAATAGAACAAACTTCAAAATGAGTAACAATAAAGATAATAATTTTGTCCCACTTTCCCAGATATCCCACTTTAAAAATGCTGCAAATCGCCTAGAATGGGTTCTTCCATGGCAAAACCTAACAAAAGGTTGCACTCCATATGTGCGCCAATAGCTTTCTAACACTTTGAGTGGTTTTACATTTTTAGTTTCTGTATTGGGAAGTAAGCTGACAAACCCTAACACTGATTCGGTTTAACGACAGCCACATTCACTGCCTGTGTCTTACGCCGGGCAGGTAGTGTAATACAGACCAGACAGGTGAAAATCAGTGCGACTCCGGCCCAGCCGGCGGTGGTGAGTTGTTCGCCGACAATAATGGCGGCGAGTGCGGCGGCGACAACCGGTTCCAGCAGTGTAATTGTGGTGGCGGTACTGGCGGGAATACGTGCCAGTGCATAACCGAAACAGACATAGCCCAGAAACATCGGTACACAAGCCATGTAAATGCCGACTGCGGCGTTCTGCCACGAATCCAGGAATGGTGCGCCGTAAAGTGCTAATACTGGCATCAGCAGTAATCCCCCGATCCCGAAAATACCGCCCATAGCTGCCCGTGACGGAATGTTGCGCTGCATCAGGCGGCGCGCGGCCCAGGAATAAAGCGCATAAGTAAAGGCGGCGAGTAATCCCAGTATGACACCTGTCAGTGTGGCGGATGCATCCGCTGCAGCAATCTGTTCCGTGCCGCCGGAAAGGGAAAGAAGCGCAATACCTGTCAGGCCGAGTACTGCACCGCTCAACCAGCGCAGTGTCATGCGGGCTCCGTCCATGATAATTTCAATAATTGCCGATAAAACCGGTGCCGTTCCGATCGATACTACGGTGCCGATAGTCACCCCGGCCAGTCGCATTGAGCCGTAAAAGGCGAGCGGATATACGGCAACAGCAACGGCACCCAATAACAGCAAATGCCATTGCTGCCGGAAAGTGCCGAGGCTGCGGCGGATCGGTGTGATGGCAATCGCGGCCTGGAGCAACCCGCCGAAACCCATGGCGGCAGCACCGATAGCAACAGGACTGACATCCGGTGCGAAGGTGGCAGAAACCCCGGTGGTTCCCCATAAGAAGGAGGCCAGGATAATGACGGCAATTCCGGCAAAGTGGCCTTTGGGTGTCTGGATCACAGCGCCTCCAGCATGGTTTTTGCCATGGCGGCAGCCTGTAATACCCGTGCCCCGTGCTCTTCCAGCCCGGCGAGTACAATCGCACCTTCCAGTAAGAACGCCAGGTGTGCGGTCAGTTGCTCTGCTTTCGCGGTGTCTTCCGGCAGCAACTGATAAAGGTTCTTGCGGATAATATCAGCTACTTCAGATTTGTGAGCACACACTTCGCGACGTTCCTCACTGCCGGCCGGAAACTCAGCGGCTGCGTTCAGCAGGCCGCATCCCCGGAATCCCCGTTCATAGGCAAACTCAGCATGGTCGTGATAAGCATCAAATACCGCCAGGATCCGCTGTACCGGGGTTGTTGCCTGTTGCAGACGGACATCATATAACGCCAGCCATTCTTCATGCCGCAGCCGGATGTAAGTGGTCACCAACTCAGCTTTGGAGCTAAAATTGTTATACAGACTTTTTTTGGCGACACCGGCCTTTTTGGTGATCGTATCAATACCGGTTGCCGCAATGCCCTCGTTGTAAAACAAGATGCCTGCGGCTTCCAGTAAACGGTCTCTGGCACTGAGCCGGGTCTGTGTTGCGTCGGTGTCCTTCATCCGGAAAATCTCTTGTGTTTAATTAATAGGTAGACCAGTATACCTATTAGCTCTGTGTGCACAAGAAATAATCACTGTCGTGAATACACTCAGCCGTTAAAAACCCTTGTTCAGCTGAAAACGTAATGAGAATGTCACCCTCCGTTTTGCACCTGGTGGCGGCGTACCGACAGCAGCAACCCTGATGACAGCATCCATTGCGGCGTTATCCAGTAATTCATAACCGGAAGAGCGGGTAACGACCGGTGCAAAAGGTTTGCCGTTATCGTCGAGAGAAAAGGAAATGGTGCTGATCCCCCGCTGCCCGGCGCTGCGGGCCCGGCGGGGGTAATGTTTTTGCTCCTCAATTTTTTGCCGCAGCAGGTTAAAGTAATCCTCCTGTGCTTTCCGGTTATCGGCTCCTGCGGTGGCAGAATTTGTCGGGGATACTGCCTGTCCGCCGGACTGCTGCTGTGTGGTTTTATCCTCTCCGGTATCTGCGGTGGTTGCTGTGGTAACCGGTTCTGATTTCTCCGCCTTTTTGTTCACCGCTTTTACTGCCGGTTTTGCTGATGGCGGTTTGGTTGTTTTCTCCGGTGTTTTCCGGCGGGCGGTTGCCAGTTCTGCCTGAGACGGTGATTCCTGTGGTGGTGGTAATTGTTCCGCTTCCGGCTCTGTTTCCTGATATACAGGTGTTGCATTCATCTGAATGGCAACGGAAACCGCTGGTGTTTGTCCCCGGTTATCAATCTGATGCTGTTGCGGGGTGGTCACCGGGGGGCTGCCCGTGATGAGCAGCCCGGCGACGGAGAAACACACACCGATCGCAGCAACAGAAACCATCTGCTGCCACGTTCCGGTTCTTTCCCGGGAAAACAGGAAAGGCGGATGCGGTAATGCTATTGCGCCGTACATAAATCAGAACCTCGCAGAGACATTGAATTTTACGGCCCGGCCCGGTGCAGGCATCATCGACCGGGTGAGCGGGTCGAGGTAATATTCATTGGTCAGGTTGGTGGCCGTCAGTTCGAGGGCAACATCCGGGGTGATTTTATATTTGGCATAAGCATCTACGGTCAGTACTGAATTCCATCGCATCGGGTAGTTATTAAAATTGCTGTATTGGTTAGGGACAATCGTCATCAGGCGTTTCTCCTGGCTGTTTTCCACTGCACTGTGGTAGAGCCAGCGGCTGCCGATTTCTAATGACTCCTGCAATAAACGCCCGCCGAGGTTAAAGGTCACAGAGTAGTGCGGCTGAATTTGGGTGCGCAGGAACCCGCCCGGATAACCACCGTCAATGCATGGCGGAATATCTTTCAGCCCGGTAGGATCCATAAAGGCATGGGATGTTTCATCACAGACTTTATTGGTGAGGTTATAGGTCACCCCCAGATCACTGAAGATCCAGCCATGATCATAACGGGCCTGGATTTCAATCCCTTTCAGGATCTGCTTATCCATCTGTGTAAAACGGAAATAATTATCACGATCAAAGACATTGAGGATATCCGTATGGAAGTAGTTCAGCCGGATATCTGCATGGCGGTCAGCATGAAGCAGTGATTTCCCGTTAAAAACTACACCGTATTCCCGTGTTACCGCACGTTCCGGTTTATAACGGTAACCGATATGCGGGACAGAGGAACCGGAAAACCCGACAGTATCCTCAAACAGGCTCGGCATACGTACGGTTTCCGCATAGCGGCCATACAGACGCAGATCATCAGTCAGATGCACCGAGGCAGACAGCATCGGTGTCCAGGCGCTAGCCTGGCGGCGGGGTTTTTCTTTCCAGGTGTGGGTGACTGCCTGAAGTTCTCTGTCACCGTGCGAAATAGGGAGGCTGCCATACTCATAGAGATAGGTTTCCTGCCCGGTATAGGGATCAATACCCCGTAATGCGGTATCGATATCCGGCCGGTCTTTCTGTTTCAGGCGTCCGTCACTGGTATCCACCGGCCAGAATGCCTGCTCATGTACCATTGGCCGGTCTTTCCGGTTGTTGAGGTAATCACGACGCCATTTTGGGTATATAGACTGAAAAATTTTTCCCCATGTTGCTTGTTTTTCTTCCGGGGTCAGTTCGTGCCACATACCCTGCTGCCGTTTTTTATAAACCTGTGATTCTATTTCGGTCATATTCCGGAAATAATTCAGGTAATAACCGGTAACTTCATAGTTTTGTTTGCAGTAGGGGTCTTTGCGGGCGGCGCACTCATTGGAGAGATCATCCACACTCCAGTATACGGTTTGTCTGCCGCCGGCACTAAGTGACAGCCAGGAGACCGGCTGCCAGTCCAGGCTGACGGATTGCTGATATTCAAAGCGGCGGCCTTTACGGGCGGGAACAGCGAACATAAAGAGTTTATAGTTTTCCAGGCTGGTATTACTGTCCAGATGCTCAAACTGCATATTGGCGGCCAGAGTCACCGACAGTTCCGGGGTAAAAGCAAACTTATTGCTGAAATCCAGCCCGTAGCGCTGATTCTGTACATTCAGGGCAGCGGTGTTAATCAGTGTTCCATCGATTGCCGGGTTGATGGTGTTGATATCCCCCTGTTTATAGCCGTAGTCCATATTCTTCGGGTAACGCGGCCAGCCGCCGCCGGAGTTGGTATTGCTGGTGGTCAGGGTGGTCCACAGGCGGATATCTGCATCAATATAGGTAAAATGTGCCGGTTGGGATTTCAGGTGAAGATAACCGGCCTGTGCATGCAGGTCAGCCAGCGGCCACTGCGGAATAATATTATCCTCAGCGCGGATCCAGCCCAGCCGGGAAGGCATAATATCGCCGAAATCCGAGCGGGTATCGCGCCAGCTGAGTTGCAGCGCGTGGTCATCATTCAGATACCAGGTATTTTTTATCAGCCAGGATTCCGTTTTTGCCGATGTATTGGGAACTTCATTACCCTTGCGGTAAATACGGGACACAAACGGCATATACGGGTCGTAAGTCATATTCGACATTTGCAAAATACCGATATCACTGTCAGACATTTCATCATTATAGTTTTCGCTGTGGCGTTTACCGGCAAAATAGTTTCCCCGGTCGCGGTAAGCATAAGCCAGCAGCAGATCCATATTTTCCTGACGGGTACCCACTGCCAGACGCCAGGCGTAGTCGCTTTTATTCAGTGTGGGGGCATTATCACGATTTTCCGGGGTTAAATGGGTGCCGGGGTCGTCAATGATAAGCCAATCAAATTGCATATTATCCACAAGGCGGTAATCTTCCCCGAGCCCCAGATTGGGTATCCGGGCTTTGGTGGTGTTACTGCTGTTTTCCAGCATCAGTGCAGCACCAAACTGGTCACCGTTTTTCACCACGTCATTGATAGTGAGCGTTTTCATGGCAACACCGCCGCCTACCGACGTTTTCAGGAGCGGGTTAAGGGACGGGCCTTTTTCAATCTCAATTTCACTGATCAGCATCGGGTCAAGGTAGTTACGGTTATTGGCACCGTTATAACCCCGGTACACCGTCACGGCCTGTTCGGTGCCGTCGATGGTGACCGGTACACGGCCCGGCCCCTGTATTCCGCGGATATTGACATCCAGCGCGTTGCCGTTGCGGGCATCACCGCTGAATACCCCGTTGGCGCCTTTGAGAATATCGGCGGCAGAGGCGCCTTTATAGCGCTCTATTTCTTCTTTGGTGAGGATCAGGGTGGAGACATTTTTGTCATAGATTTTATCTTTGGCGCTGTCAGCAGCGGTCTGTTCATTACGGAGCGTAATATCGCCCAGGTGCTGATCTTTTTCCTCTGCCGCCAGTCCCGGCAGCGGGATAAATAACACGGGCAGAAGCAGTGTGATTGTTTTATATGGGTGACCAGATAATGGTGAATGCGAAGACATAACGATTCCCGGATGATAAAAAATAAATAATCAGAAAGGGTTAAAACAGCCGTTCAAAACGCAGCATGATTTCAGTCTGCCGGTAGCTATAAAGCCATGGGACAGAACTGCGGTTGCGGGTGTGGATCAGTGAAAGCTGAGGTGAAATTTGCGCGAATGACGGCGGATAGAGCGCGAGTGTTGTACTGTACTGTCGGGTGAGATCCTCCCTGGCCTGGCGGTGTAACGGATGTGTATGGTGATAACGTTTACGGGTGTAAACGGCATGAACAGACTGGGACACAAAAGGGTGCCACAGATAGGTCAGGCCGGTATGCAGGGCAGCCGTCTGGTAATGTTTATAGGGATCATTTTTTTTGTGGACGGTGGTTTCTGCCTGTAAATACAGCGTGGCTGCCGGATGCGGACGCCAGGTTATCTGTGGTATCAACTGGTATTCAGTGCCGTTATGTGAATGCAGATAAGGCTGATAACGGTGCTGTCGAAGTGCAGCCAATCCGCCGAGAGACCACTCCGGGCTGAGTTGCTGATTCAGATACGTTTGTAAGCCGTAAGCTGAGGAAAAACGGCGCCCGGCGGAAAAATGCTGCTCCAGCAGCGGAGTCAGTTGCCATAAAGTATGGTGATCCTGATAGTGATAACCCGTTTTAGCAGTCAGTGTTAAGGTATTGGCTGCCTGATTCGCGGCATCATACCGGGTGGATACCCGGTAGTGCTGCGTCAGAAAATGGGAGCCGGACAGCGGCGTCAGCCTGCGCAGATCCCAGTCGCTGCGCCATTGTAAGACGGTGTGGGGGATCTGCGGAATAAGGCTGGCGTAACAGGAACCATCGGGGCTGTAGTGCAGGCAGTGTGTTTTCGGCAGTGGAGTCTGATAATAGTTATCCGTGTAATGGCTACCGGCGCTGAGCAGTAATGACCAACTGAGTGCCCGGGTGAGTTCGGTAATGGCGCGGGTAATCTCCGGATAGTGGGGAGAGGTCACCGGCAGGCGCTGGCTCAGTTCCCGGAACAAAAGCAAGGCGTTCCCGAGCTGACGATCAGCCCGGTAGCTGCGGGCCAGTTCCAGTTGTGCGGTAAAGAAATGGGGTTTCTGTTGCAGAATAGTGTTATATAACCGGATTGCAACCCCGGGGCGCTGGTTTAAATAGGCCAGTTTTGCCTGGCTGAAGATTATCAGTAACGGGTCAGCCTGATGTTCCTGCTGATAAACAGATAAGTAATGATAAATTGCTTTGAGGTTATTTTTCTTTAGTGAGAGATATAAATTTCGTGCAGTATTATCATTCTCTGAATGATTATTTTTTTGTATGGTTGCAGATACCGGTAATGAAAAAGCAAGTAATAATAAAAAAAGAATAAATCCGTAAATTAACTTTATCTGCGATGACATATTTATATCCGCTAAACACCAGGAACAGATAATCTGTTCCTGATGAAATGTATCAATAATGAATTAAGACTTGGTTCCGCCGAACGCGATATTCTTCGCTTTATCACTGCTGAACTCAGCATAACCGGCAACCTGCTGTGCATTGTCACCAAAGAAATGCCCGTTGGTCGTACCGCTGACGGCTGTGGTATCGGTACCGGTGGTGCTGACAGATGCGGTTCCATCAAAGGTTGAACCACTGATATCCCCGCTCAGGCTGTAGCTGAGCTCGGTTGAGCTTAGAGAGCCGCTAAAGGTATTGGCATCAAAATCCGTACTAAATGTACCGCTGATCTGTTCACCGCTGCTGTACCCGCTGAGTCCTTTAATGCTGTACTGTGCCGTCCCTTCGGATGGCATGGCGGCGGTAATATCTTTCCCGGCGTAATACACCATATGGGAATCATCGCTGAAATCAGTACCGGAAACCCATTCACCGTAATAAATATCGGCATCGGCTATTTTGGCAAAATTAAAAGAGCCCATACTGCGGTGTGACTGCGGAGTTGAGGTGATAACAGAAACACCGTTATCGTTTGGTGTTGCACGGTTGGGTCCCTGCAGTCCGGCAAAGCTGACTTTGGTTCCGTTGTGCATGCCGGAATAACCAATTCCCGGTTCTCCGCCCGGTGACGGATGCCCCTGACGCTCTGATGCAGCGGTTACGCCGACAGATATATAGTTACTTAAGCCTTCGGCAGATGATGATCCATAGCCCGCATCAGCCTGAGCCTGTACCGCGGAGAATGCGGCACACAGGGTAACCAGTGTCGCCAGCGGGGTTTTCATATTAAATGTATTCATAAACTAAACTCCTTGTAATTTAATGAATGACCGGATGAGTGAAATGCCTTTTTCCGGTATGATTGCCGGAAGCAAATAAACGATAAAGGAGAATGAATTTTCTGTAAATGAGAATTATTATCATTTGTTTGCAATGAGAATAATTTGATTAGAATGCTAATTAAATAACGAATTAAAAAATCACCATTTTTTATTTTTTGTGACAGATTTATTTCAAATATAAGAATGAAAATATGTGATGCACATTCAGAGTTTTTCTGTGCGGTAAACCGGGTTATTAATTCATAAATATCATTAAAAGTGATGATTATTTTTTCTTTTATTGATGGAGCGATTTTAAACGTAATAATAATGTATTTAATTAATGGTTATTATCGCATTTGATTTGGTATTTATGTTTCATACTGTCTGGTGTTTTAAGCTGAACGGATAGTCTGACAATGAAACAAACGCTGATATTTTTGCTGTTAACGGTGCTGGCCTGCGGATCCGCATCGGCCACATGGCCGCAAACCGGGAGAAGTGATTTTTCTGAGCGTTATGAGGTGATTACCCTGACACCGGCTATGCCGGTGCCCGGTGCGGTTAATAATGACCCGGCAACAAAAGGCCTGCGGCTGATCGGCCTGCGGCGTGACGGTAACGGGCAGTACACCGAGGTTACGCGCCAGTTTTCCCCCGGAGCGACGAAACACATCCGTTATAAAGGACGGCAGTACCGCATAGTCGGGGATGTTTACCGTGCAGATAATCTGTCAGATACCGGACGCTGGGATAAAGGGCAGTCCGTGGTGACGGAAGAGTATTACGAGATTCTGGATAAAGACGGAAAACGGACAGGAAAGGGATTTTATTTTTCGTCGCGTGACCGCTGATGTAAGTACAAATAAGGTATCAGCAATAAAGGTTGTATTAAGTTTTCTGCCCGGAAAACCGGTAACATACCGGAATCACCCTGATTAGCGGAGAAGTACATGTCATCAGTCCGGATCCTCAGTGTTGCACAGTGTCATGAATCGCTGCTGGACAGCGCGGAAGCACTGATTGCGGAACAATGGCCATTGTTTATGTTATCCAGTCCGGTTTCTGACCAGTACTGGGATGCACTTTATCGTGAGGAAAACTTGCCTTTTCAGCAGGTTGCGGTTGTAACCATTGCCGGAGAGGAGCAGGTCGTCGGGCTTCTGAGTGCGATTCCGTTTTATTTTCCGGAAGATGCACCGCTGACTGATCTGCCGGATGAGGGCTGGGATGCGGTGCTGACGCAGGGGGCAACCGATACCCGGAAACCGACATTTGTATCCGCACTGTCAGTGACCGTTGACCCGGATTTTCGCGGACGCGGTATCCCTGCACAGCTTATCACCGCGCTGAAAGCGGCCGTTGCACAGGCCGGGCTGAAGGGCGTGGTGGTACCGGTGCGTCCTACGCTCAAGGCACAGTATCCGTTACAGGATTTCGCGGAATATTGTCAGTGGCAGACCCCGCAGGGTGAGCCGTTTGACCCGTGGATCCGCACACATGTCCGGCTGGGCGGGCAGATTATCAAACCGGCTATGCGTTCGATGGATATTACATCCTCCGCTGATAACTGGTCTGAATGGACCGGCATGGCCTTTCCGCACGCCGGTCAGTACATTGTGCCGGGGGCTTTGGTACCGGTTCAGGCCGATCCTGAAACGGATCGGGTCATTTACCATGAGCCTAACCTGTGGATCTATCATCCGCTGGCTGAATAGTCAGGGGATCAGCCGTTCAGGGTGGGTATAGATGGTGGCCCGCCCTTTTTTACAGAAGCCGGCCAGTGTCAGGCGGCAGCGTTTGGCGGTTTCAATTGCCAGCGTGGTCGGGGCGGAAACCGCAAACAGAATTTCCGCGCCGCACTGCGCACTTTTCTGCACCATCTCATAGCTGGCGCGGCTGGAGACCAGCACAACACCATCAGTCCACTGTGCTTTTGCCCGCATACCGAGCAGTTTATCCAGCGCCACATGACGGCCGACATCTTCACAACCGCCCAGTAATTCACCCTGCGGAGAAATCCAGCCTGCGGCGTGAGTGCAGCCGGTCAGCTTTCCTATTTCCTGTACCTGCGGCAGCAGGCTGAGTGCCTCATCGAGGTGGCTGAGAGAAAAGGTCTGTGTGAAATCCAGCGGCGTGATCGGGCGGAAAATCTCGCTGATCTGCTCGGTGCCGCAGATGCCGCAGCCGGTGCGCCCGGCCATATTGCGGCGGCGCTCTTTCAGCCCGGCAAAACGGCGGGCGGATAATTCAACGTGGACTTCAAATCCGCCGTGGCAGGCATCCGTAATATCAATCCCGCGGATTTCATCAGCGGATTCAATAATGCCTTCGGAAAGGGAAAAACCGACCGCAAAGTCGTCGAGGTTTTTCGGGCTGGCCATCATCACCACATGGGAGATACCGTTGTACACCAGGGCAACCGGCGTCTCTTCTGCGACCCAGTCATTTTCATTATGCCCGGGTTTATCTTTTTGTTGCACATTTGTGAGATGCGCACCGCGAATTAGGCAATTATGTAACGATTCTATGGAATAAATGTCATCCATCAGATGAATTCCTGCGCTTAATAATACATAATAATAGTATGGGTAAAAGTTTACACCATTCCACCAGGCAATGAACCTGATCGCACGCACCACTGTGCGGATAAAAAGAAAGTTCGCTGTGGCTTATTTTGCAGCGGCATAAGAGCAATGTAATAAGGAGATCTCCATGCAAGTCAGCAGAAGGCAGTTCTTTAAGATCTGCGCTGGCGGTATGGCGGGTACAACGGCGGCGGCTCTGGGCTTTGCCCCGGCGGTCGCTATTGCCGGTTCACGTCAGTATAAGCTTTTACGCGCACGTGAAACCCGTAATACCTGCACGTACTGTTCCGTCGGCTGCGGGCTGTTAATGTACAGTCTGGGTGACGGGGCAAAAAACGCCAAAGAATCTATTTTTCACATTGAAGGGGACCCGGATCATCCGGTAAACCGCGGCGCACTGTGCCCGAAAGGCGCAGGTCTGATCGATTTTATCCACAGCGAAAGTCGTCTTAAGTATCCTGAAGTCCGTGAGCCGGGCACCAACGAGTGGAAACGTATCTCGTGGAATGAGGCGTTTGATCGTATCGCCCGCCTGATTAAAGATGACCGCGATACTAACTTTATTGAAAAGAACAGCGATGGCGTTACCGTCAACCGCTGGTTAACCACCGGGATGTTATGCGCATCTGCTGCCAGTAACGAAACCGGATTTGTCACCCAGAAATTCTCCCGCGCCCTCGGCATGCTTGCCGTGGATAACCAGGCGCGTGTCTGACACGGACCTACGGTAGCAAGTCTTGCTCCGACATTTGGTCGCGGTGCCATGACCAACCACTGGGTTGATATTAAAAATGCCAACCTTGTTGTTGTGATGGGCGGAAACGCTGCGGAAGCTCACCCTGTCGGGTTCCGCTGGGCGATGGAAGCCAAAATTCATAACAATGCCAAACTGATCGTTATTGACCCGCGCTTTACCCGTACAGCGGCTGTGGCGGATTTCTACACGCCTATCCGTTCCGGTACTGATATTGCGTTTCTGTCAGGTGTCATTAAGTACCTGATGGAAAATGAAAAAATCAACCGTGAATATGTTGAGGCGTACACCAACGCCAGCCTGATCGTCCGTGAAGATTACGATTTTAAAAACGGGCTGTTCACCGGTTATGATCCTGAAACACGCCAGTACGATAAAACCACCTGGAATTACGAACTGGATGAAAACGGCTTTGCGAAACGCGATACCACACTGCAGCATCCGCGTTGTGTGTGGAACAAGCTGAAAGAGCACGTCAGCCGTTATACCCCGGATGTGGTGACCAATATCTGCGGGACGCCGAAAGAAGATTTCCTGAAAGTCTGTGAATATATCGGCGAAACCAGCGCGAAAGATAAAACCGCCTCATTCCTGTATGCACTGGGCTGGACACAGCACACTGTCGGTGCGCAGAACATCCGTACCATGGCCATGATCCAGCTGCTGCTGGGTAACATGGGGATGCTGGGCGGCGGTGTGAACGCGCTGCGCGGTCACTCCAATATCCAGGGCTTAACCGACCTGGGTCTGCTGTCTCAGAGCCTGCCGGGCTACCTGACGCTGCCGTCTGACAAACAGACGTCATTGGAAAGTTATCTGGCTGCCAACACGCCGAAACCAACGGTACAGGGCCAGGTTAACTACTGGGGCAACTATCCGAAGTTCTTTGTCAGCCTGATGAAAACCTTCTACGGTGACAAAGCACAGAAAGAGAATAACTGGGGCTTTGACTGGCTGCCGAAGTGGGATAAAGGCTACGACGTTCTGCGTTATTTCGACATGATGGATAAAGGGGAAGTGAATGGCTATATCTGCCAGGGCTTTAACCCGTTAGCCTCATTCCCGAACAAAAACAAAGTGGTTAAGGCGCTTTCAAAACTGAAGTTCCTGATCACCGTTGACCCGCTGAATACCGAAACATCGAACTTCTGGCAGAACCACGGCGAGATGAACGATGTGGATCCGGCACAGATTCAGACCACGGTGTTCCGTCTGCCGTCCTGCTGTTTCGCGGAAGAGAACGGCTCTATCGTTAACTCTGCCCGCTGGTTACAGTGGCACTGGAAAGGCGCGGATGCCCCGGGCGAAGCTATCAGCGACGGCGAAATCCTCTCCGGGATTTTCCACCGTGTCCGCAAGCTGTATGAAGCGGAAGGCGGTAAGGTGCCTGAGCAGGTGCTTAACATGACCTGGAACTACTTTGATCGCGATAATCCGACACCGGAAGAAGTCGCTCAGGAGAGTAATGGTCTGGCGCTGGTCGATCTGAAAGATGCTGACGGCAATGTTATTGTGAAGAAAGGCGAGCAGCTCACCTCCTTCGCACAGCTGCGTGACGACGGTACCACGGCAAGCGGATGCTGGATTTTCGCCGGCAGCTGGACACCGCAGGGTAACCAGATGGCACGCCGTGACAACGCTGACCCGACCGGACTGGGTAATACCCTCGGCTGGGCGTGGGCATGGCCGCTGAACCGCCGCGTCATTTATAACCGTGCATCTGCGGACCCGGCGGGTAAACCGTGGGATCCGAAACGTCAGATTCTGGAATGGAACGGCAGCAAGTGGATCGGTATGGATGTGCCGGACTACAGCAATGCCGCGCCGGATTCGGATGTCGGGCCGTTTATCATGCAGCCGGAAGGGATGGGCCGCCTGTTTGCTATCGATAAGATGGCGGAAGGGCCGTTCCCTGAGCACTACGAGCCGATTGAAACCCCGCTCGGCACTAACCCGCTGCATCCGGATGTGGTCTCCAACCCGGCAGCCCGTGTCTTCAAAGATGACTGGGCGCAGATGGGTAAAGCAGCGGAATTCCCGTATGTTGGTACAACTTACCGTCTGACGGAGCACTTCCACTACTGGACCAAGCATTCACGGTTAAATGCTATCACTCAGCCGCAGCAGTTTATCGAAATCGGTGAGCGTCTCGCGAATGAGAAAGGCATTTCCCATGGCGATACGGTAAGAGTCAGCTCCAAACGCGGTTATATCAAGGCGAAAGCAGTGGTCACCAAACGCATCCGTACCCTGGATGTGAATGGTCAAAAAGTGGATACCATCGGTATTCCGATTCACTGGGGCTTTGAGGGTGTGGCGGTGAAAGGCTTTATTACCAACACACTGACACCGTTTGTCGGGGATGCGAACACCCAGACGCCTGAATTTAAAGCCTTCCTGGTTAATGTGGAAAAGGTGTAAGGAGATAAATTATGTCAATGCAATCACAGGACATTATTCGTCGCTCTGCCACCAATTCCCTGACCCCCGCACCTCAGGTGCGGGATTTTAAGGAAGAAGTGGCGAAGCTTATCGACGTGACCACCTGTATCGGCTGTAAAGCCTGTCAGGTGGCCTGTTCGGAGTGGAACGACATCCGTGACAAAATCGGTACCAACGTGGGGGTGTATGATAACCCGCAGGATCTGTCCGCCAAGTCATGGACTGTCATGCGTTTCTCCGAAGTGGAAGAGAATGGCAAATTTGAGTGGCTGATCCGCAAAGATGGTTGTATGCACTGTGCGGACCCGGGCTGTCTGAAAGCCTGTCCGGCAGAGGGCGCAATCATTCAGTATGCCAACGGGATTGTCGACTTCCAGTCAGAGCACTGTATCGGCTGCGGTTACTGTATCGCGGGCTGTCCGTTTAATGTGCCGCGTATCAACGAAGAAGATAACCGCGCTTATAAATGCACACTGTGTGTTGACCGCGTGGATGTGGGTCAGGAACCGGCGTGTGTGAAAACCTGTCCGACCGGGGCGATTCATTTCGGCTCGAAAGAGGATATGAAAGCGCTGGCCGGTGATCGTGTGACTGAGCTGCAAAGCCGTGGTTATGCCAAAGCCGGTCTTTATGATCCGCAGGGTGTCGGCGGTACGCATGTGATGTATGTGCTGCACCACGCTGATAAGCCGCAGTTATATCACGGCCTGCCGGAGAACCCCGAGATCAGTGCTGCGGTGAAATTCTGGAAAGGTGCGTGGAAACCACTGGCAGCAGTCGGTTTTGCGGCAACCTTTGCGGCGGCAATCTTCCATTATGTGGGTATCGGCCCGAACCGGGTATCAAAACGCGAGGAAGAAGAGGCCCTGAAAGATATTCAGGATGTTCCGGCAAAGACTGAGCAATCAGCAGGTCAGGAGGAGCAGAAATAATGCAACAGGATGATCGCGAAAAAATTATCCGCCACAAACCCATTGCGCGTATCAATCACTGGGCTGTGGTCATTTGTTTTCTGTTCACGGCCATCAGCGGGCTCGGGTTTTTCTTCCCGTCGCTTAACTGGTTTATGAACATTCTGGGTACCCCGCAGTTATCACGTCTGCTGCATCCGTTTACCGGTGTGGTGATGTTCTTACTGTTTGTGTTTATGTTTTTCCGTTATTTTAAACACAACTTTATCAACCGTGATGATATCGAGTGGGCGAAGCAGATCGGCAAAATCATGAAGAATGAGGAAGCCGGTGATGTCGGTCAGTATAACCTCGGTCAGAAAGGGGTGTACTGGGCGGCCAGTATCTGCCTGTTCCTGCTGCTGCTGAGCGGTATCGTTATCTGGCGTCCTTACTTTGCGGAGTATTTCTCCATTCCGGTGATCCGTATCGCGCTGCTGGTACACTCCATTTCCGCTATCGGGCTGATTATCACTATTATTGTTCACGCGTATGCGGCAATCTGGGTGAAAGGGTCAGTGCGTGCGATGACGGAAGGCTGGGTAACGCGCGGCTGGGCGAAGAAACATCACCCGCGCTGGTACCGTCAGATTGTGGCAAAAGAGCGCGAAGAGGATAAAAAAGGTCAGTGACCGTTTTTACTATTCTCGTGTGACCATTCAGAAGGCAGGGATTTCCCTGCCTTTTCGACATTTTAAGGCAGCCGGTTCATAATAGGGTTTTACTTGCCGGACCGGCTTATCCTCTCCATATCAGAAGAAGAGCAATATCATGAGTATCCGAATTGTATCCAAAGAAGAGCTGGGACAGGCTCAGAAAAATGAAAAAGGGATTGGCTTTATCCCGGCCGTACTGTTTCCTAATCTGAAGAATCTGTATCAGCGCCGTGCCGAACGTTTTGATGAGCTGGCCAAAGATAACCCGTTTGCAGATTACCTGGAATTTGCGGCTGAAATCACCCGCGCCCAGCAGAAAGCCCTGTATGACAATCCGCTTGAAATGGATATGGATGCCCTGATGGCCGCCAATATGCCGGGCAAAGCCCTGCTCGACTGCCACACTTTTCAGCGCACTGAACACTGGCGCAAACTGCTGAAAAGCATTATTACCGAGCTGCTGCCGGTCGCGCCGGATCATGCCCGCCCGACTCTGGAAAACCTGGACAAAGCCTCTGAGAATGAGCTGGAAGACATGGCAACGGCCTTGTTTAATCAGGAATTTTCCGCTGTATCACCGGATAAGTCCGTGTTTATCTGGGCCGCATTATCCCTGTACTGGGCGCAGATGGCGTCGATGATCCCGGGCAAAGGCCGCGAAGAGCACGGTGAACACCGTCAGTTCTGCCCGGTCTGTGCGGCAATGCCGGTCTCCGGCGTGATCCAGATCGGCACCACGCAGGGGCTGCGTTATCTGCACTGCGGATTATGTGAAACCGAATGGCATGTGGTCCGTATTAAGTGCACCAACTGCGAACAGACCCGTGATCTGAATTACTGGTCACTGGAAAGTGAGCAGGCGGCGGTGAAAGCAGAAAGCTGTGGTGATTGCGGCAGTTACCTGAAAATTCTGTCACAGGAAAAAGACGCGAAAGTGGATACCGTGGCGGATGACCTGGCAACCCTGATCCTGGATGCCCGGATGGAAGAAGAAGGTTTTGCCCGCAGCAGTATCAACCCGTTCCTGTTCCCGAATGAATAAGTCAGTGAAGTGAGTCCGCTATGAACGAACGTGCATTATACAGTCAGATACCTGCCATTGACGGGTTATTACATGAAACACCGGTTGCCGCACTGACAGAACAGTACGGACAGACCTGTATCGTCGGTGTGCTGCGGGAGATGCAGGATGATGCACGTGACGCGATCCGTGAGCGGCAGCAGCTGCCGGACTGGCACGGTTGCTGGGCGGATGAACTGTCCCGCCGTCTGGACAGCGATCGGGAAGCACTGCGGCCGGCCATTAACCTGACCGGTACCGTGCTGCACACCAATCTCGGCCGGGCATTACAGGCGGAAGCGGCTATTGAGGCGGTGACCAATGCCATGCGCTGGCCGGTCACGCTCGAATATTCCCTTGATGATGCCGGGCGCGGTCACCGCGACAGCATTGTCGCGGAGCGCCTGTGTCAGCTGACCGGCGCGGAAGCGGCCTGTATCGTCAATAATAATGCGGCGGCGGTATTACTGGTGCTGGCGACGATGGCCGCCGGGCGGGAAGTGATTGTTTCCCGCGGTGAGCTGGTGGAAATCGGCGGTGCCTTCCGCGTGCCGGAAGTGATGAGCCAGGCGGGCTGTCGTCTGGTTGAGGTCGGCACCACAAACCGGACCCATCTGCATGATTATAAAAATGCCGTCAGTGAGCAGACGGCGCTGCTGATGAAAGTCCACACCAGTAATTATCATATTGAAGGTTTTACGGCAGAGGTCTCCGGGCAGGAACTGGCGGAACTCGGCCGGGAATATACTATCCCGTCAGTGATTGATCTCGGCAGCGGTGCTCTGATTGATATGACACAGTGGGGATTGCCGGAAGAGCCGATGCCGCAGCGCTATCTGGCGCAGGGTATTGATATTGTGACTTTCTCCGGTGATAAACTGCTCGGCGGGCCGCAGGCGGGGATTATTCTCGGCAAAAAAGTGTGGATTGAGGCAATACAGCGCCATCCGCTCAAACGCGCCCTGCGGGCAGATAAAATGACTCTGGCGGCGCTGGATGCCACGCTTCGTCTGTACCGCCGTCCGGAAAAACTGGCGCAGACACTGCCGTCACTGCGCCTGCTCACCCGGTCTGCTGACGATATTTATGATATGGCACAACGGCTTGTGCCGAAAATTCAGGCATATTACGGTGATGAATGGGTGATCCGCGCAGAGCCCTGCTCCTCGCAGATTGGCAGCGGATCCCTGCCGGTGGAACGCCTGCCCGGCTGGGCAGTGACGTTTACCCCGCAAAACGGAAAAGGCAGCGCCTTAGCCACCCTGACGCAGTCTCACCGTCAGCTGACCATTCCGGTGATCGGGCGGGTGAGTGACGGGCGTCTGTGGTGGGATCTGCGTTGCCTTGAAGATGAAAACCGACTTTTACAGGCACTGTTACCATGATTTTTGCTACAGCCGGCCATGTTGACCACGGAAAAACGGCTCTTATTCAGGCGGTAACCGGCGTGGATACCACCCATCTGCCGGAAGAGAAAAAACGCGGAATGACCATCGACCTCGGCTATGCCTACTGGCCGCAGGATGATGATACGGTTATCGGCTTTGTGGATGTGCCGGGCCATGAAAAGTTTCTCGGCAATATGCTGGCGGGTATCGGCGGGATCCGCCATATCCTGCTGATTATTGCCTGCGACGACGGAGTGATGGCACAGACCCGCGAGCATCTGGCGATTCTGCGCTTAGCAGGGCGTCCGCAAATCTCTGTGGTGCTGACCAAAGCCGATCGCGTCCCGGCGGAGCGGGTTGAGGAAGTCCGGCAGGAAATCACAGAACTGCTGTTATCTGACGGCTGGCCGGAAAGCCCGGTCTTTGTCACCTCATCCCATACCGGCGAAGGGCTGGATGCACTGCGGGCCCATCTGCGTTTGCACCATCAGCAGCAATCTTCAGAAAGCCGGACAGAAAAACGTTTCCGGATGGCGATTGACCGTGTTTTCAGTGTCAAAGGGGCGGGGCTGGTGGTGACCGGTACCGCGCTGGCCGGGCGTGTCAGCACCGGTGACACATTATGGGTGACCGGCAGTGACAAATCTGTCCGTGTGCGCGGTATTCATGCCCAGAACCGTCAGCAGGAACAGGCTCAGGCCGGTGACCGCGTGGCTATCAACCTGAGCGGGGATGTCAGCAAAGAGACGGTTTCCCGCGGCGACTGGCTGCTGAGCGAAAAACCGGTGCAGTCTGCACACCGCATTCTGGCGGAAATTGAAACAGATGAAGGTCTGAAAAGCTGGCAGCCGGTGCATATTCACCACGGCGCCAGCCATATCACCGGGCGGGTTTCCCTCCTGAGTGACGATAACATCCGTCCGCTGCTGGCGGAAATCACCCTTGATACCCCGCTCTGGCTGGCGGAGGAAGACAGGCTGATCCTGCGCGATATCAGTGCGCAGCGCACACTGGCGGGTGCCCGTGTGCTGAATTTGTCTTCCCCGCGACGCGGAAAACGTCGCCCGGAATTTCTGGCGTGGTTATCAGAACGGGCAGCGGCACAGGATGATCGCGATGTCCTGATGTGCGAACTGCCGCGCGGGGAAATTTCTCTGCCGGTGTTTGCCTGGGCGCGGCAGCTGACAGCGGAAAAACTGGCGGAATGTACTGCCGGGCTGAATCTGCTGATCAACGACGGTTATGTCCTTTCGGCACAACGGGTTGAAACGGCAAAAGCCATTCTGCTGGCTACTCTGGCGGATTATCATCAGTCACACAGCGACCAGATGGGCGTCGGCCGTGACAGGCTGAAACGGATGGCATTACCGGTGCTTTCTGATTCCATCGTATTTCCGGTTATTGCACAATTACTGGATGAAAAACAGATTGTCAGAACCCGTGGCTGGCTCCATCTGCCCGGATTCGGTCTGGCTTTCGATCCGGCACAGGACGCGCTCTGGCACAGTGCGGAACCGCTGTTTCAGCAGGAGCCGTGGTGGGTTCGTGATCTGGCCGTTAAACTCGGCATTGATGAAACCGCCGCCCGTCAGTTTCTGAAAAAAGCCGCACAGCTGGGTCATATTATGGCGATTGTGCCTGACCGCTATTATCACCGGTCACAAATCACGGAATTCGCGCAGGTTATCCGTGAATATAATCAGACACATGAAGAAGGTATCGGCGCGGCACAATTCAGGGATAAATACGGCATGGGGCGTAAGCTGGCCGTACAGATTCTGGAGTTTTTTGACAGGACCGGTTTTACCCGCCGCAGAGGGGACAAACATATTTTGCGGGATGAGGGACTATTCTGATTTTCTTCAAAAAGGATTTAAGACATGAAGATCGATTTGGAAAATTTTGTCAGTGAATTCAATAAAGAGAAATTCCCGGGCTATTACGTCAGAAATGCAAAAATGTATGGCTGGTATTCAGGGATTATGAATCTCCGGATCTTTTTCAGAAGAGCCTTAAACGTGATTTTGATTTTAAAACACTGATTTATGACGGCCGGAATAAGAAATATGAATTCAGCCGGATCCCGCTGGATGAAACAGATACTGTCTCGATAGCCCGCGGAATTACCAATGAGATTATCGGTTTTTATAATGATATCGCTGCCGATTTTTATGCCCGTAAACAGACGGAGCTGACCTGTGCGATTGAATCTCATCAGTACCGTGATCTGCTGAATAAAATGCTGATGTATGAATTACGGAATATCAGCACCGGTAATTACAATACACTGGTGTGTGTTCCGGGTATGCAGACTGAGAACGATTCATGGCTTAAATTCTGGTCTCAGTACTGGTTTCTGACAAAATGTTATCTTGATCAACCGGTTTACGGTGATACCCGCGCCACGACTCCGGACGGTTTTTATCAGTCCGGTAAAAAACTGGCGGATGCCCGGATGGATATCTGGGCGGGTAAAAGACACCGATGCTTATAACGATATTGATCAGCTGACCGAACAGTGTCTGATGAAAAAAGAGATAGATCTCTTTCTGATTGCGGCAGGCCCGGCAGGTACGGTGCTATCTGCAAGGCTGGCAGACAACGGTAAAACAGCGCTGGATATCGGTAATCTGGTCAGCAGTTATAATACGGTTTTCCCTGAACAGCTTCAGGCGGAGTAATGACCGGCAGATAATAAAACAGGCCGCAAATGCGGCCTGTTTTGCACGGTATGCCGGAATCAGGCTTTAGTGGCTAAAATAACGCTGGAAGCTTTTATCAGTGCGACAATTTCATTACCTTCATGTAATTCCATTTCGTCGCGGCTTTCATTGGTAATAACCGCTGTCAGCGGCAGCCCTTTTTCGGTTCTCAGATGAATCGTGCTGTTGACCGCACCGTTCACCATTTTGCTGATTTTGCCGCGGAACTGGTTGCGGGCGGAAAAACGCAGGCCGCAATCCGGATTTGCCAGTACCACCCACGGCGCTTTAATAATCGCGACCGCTTCTTTTCCTTCGCGGATCCCTAATACGTCACAGCTCTCTTTGGTGATGACGGTTGTCAGAATTTCACCATGCTCAAGTGTTAATTCCACTTCATTATTAACAGCGCCGGCAACAACGCGGGAGACTTTACCGGTGAGCTGGTTACGTGCGGAAATTTTCATTGTGTGACCTCTTTCCTTTTAGTGATTAACTGAAATGGTTAATCTTCCTGTTGTATCACACGATATACGCAGCGGCGAGAATCCGTGAGTAAATATTCGACCCGTTCCACACTTGCATTTAAAACTGTCTGAAAGAGTTCCAGCTCGGCGCGGCAGAATCCCTGACACATGCGAGCGGCGGAGCAGATAGGACAGTGATTTTCAATAATCAGCCAGCTTCCTTCCGGTTCTTTTTCCCATTGCGCCATATAGCCTTCCTCTGTGCGGATGGCAACGAGGCGGATAATGCGTTCTTCCAGAGTTTCTGCGCCCTGAAGTTTATCAAAATAGTCGCGGCGGGCTTCATTCTCACGGGCGGTAATAATTTTGCCGATAGCATCCTCGCCGAGTTCGCGGCGGATGGTGGTCAGGATTTTGACCGTCAGCTCAGCGTGACAATCCGGAAAGCGTTTATTGCCCAGTGCGGTCAGGTGCCAGCGCTGCACCGGACGGCCGACACCCCGGCATTCGGAATGTGCCTCAACCATGCCGTCCCGGGCCAGTTTGGTAAACTGCTGACGGGCAGCTTCCCCGGTGGTACCCAGGTGTTCCCCGGCCTCGGATGCCTGCATCGGGCCATGCTTTTTCAGGAGAATAAGCAATTTTTCTCCGACAGATTGTGCGGAACTGAGGTTGCTTTCCAGGTTAGTTCTTGACATATTCTCGTGCCCGGTATTTATTTATCCAAGTTAATTCTTGTTTAATTTATCGTATTCAGCAAAGTATCACAAGACTAAAGGATGGTTCTATGTTGCCCGATGACAGCCGCTGGCGTGACCTTTTCTCAGGGAAAAACGCTGCGATTTCAATCGCTCTCTCGTTCGGTGTTGTTATTCACGCCGTTAATATCTTAATGGCGACCACCATTTTGCCATCCGTTGTTGCTGATATCGGCGGCCTGAATCTGTATGCCTGGAATACCACACTGTTTGTGGCGGCATCCATTATCGGTTCTGTACTCTCCGCCCGGCTGCTTGCCGTATACGGTGCCCGTATCGCCTACCTTATATCGGTGGTGGCCTTTTTCGCCGGCAGCCTGGCCTGTGCACTGGCTCCCCGGATGGAGATTATGCTGCTGGGGCGCACCATTCAGGGCTTCGGCGGCGGTGTTATGTTCGCACTGTCTTATGCCATGATCAATTTAGTTTATGTTCCGGCGCTGTGGCCGAGAGCCATGGCACTGATTTCCGGGATGTGGGGTGTTGCCACATTGGTCGGTCCGGCAGTCGGGGGTATTTTTGCCCAGTTAAACGCCTGGCGTTTTGCTTTTGGTGTGATGTTGCCGCTGATGGTTATCTATGGGCTCTTTTTGCTTACGATTATGCCGAAAAAGCAGAAAGATGACGGCACCCGGCCGCGTCTTCCCCTGATCCAGCTGACATTGCTGACTGCCGCTGTACTGGTGGTCTCTGCTGGGAGTCTCAGTCCGGATGTGTTCCTGAATGTGGGCGGCGTGGTGGTCTCGCTGTTGTTACTGATTGTGCTTGCATTGATTGAGCAGCGCAGCCGCATCCGGTTACTGCCGGAAAACACCTTCCGGCGCGGCAGTCATCATGCCGCGCTGTACATCACTATCTCTCTGCTGGCTATCGGGATGACCTGTGAAGTGTTTGTGCCGTACTTCCTGCAGCGCCTGCACGGTCAGTCGCCGCTGGCATCCGGTTATATGAGTGCGCTGATGGCGCTGGGCTGGACTGTCAGTGAGATCATCAGTGCCGGATGGAAAGGGGCGAAAATGCGTGCCAGTATTCTGCTCGGGCCGGTTTTTGTGCTGGCGGGGCTGGTTCTGCTGGCACTGACGCTCTCTGTACCGTCTGCCGGCACATGGGGCATTATGTCGCCGATCCTGCTGGGGTTATCGCTGGTCGGGTTCGGGATCGGGTTCGGCTGGCCGCATCTGCTGACCCGGATTTTACAGGTTGCCGCGCCTGCGGATAAAGAGATCGCTGCCGCTTCCATCACCACAGTGCAGCTTTTTGCCACAGCTCTGGGTGCGGCGCTGGCGGGAATGATTGTTAACGTCAATGGTTTCAATGACGGTACATTGACGGGCGTGATGTCTTCAGCCTACTGGCTGATGATGTTGCTGGCCATTGCCCCGCTGATTGCGATTTTCACCGCCCGCCGCTGCGCGGCCATTTCTTACGGCTGATTATCCCGTTTCTGATAATAGTGTATGCCGGAATGAGGACTGTATCCCGTTCCGGCGTTTTTTTACACTGACCGGATGTTTTCTGTCAGGGTAATGTCCGCTATGTTTCAGTATCATCTCGAATTTGAAAAACCAATCATTGAGCTGGAAGAAAAAATCGCCGCATTGCAGTCATTTAAAGAGCGCAGCAGCGATTTGGGGTTTGATCCGGATGATGAAATTGCCTGCCTGCGGAAAAAATGCGAAAAACTGACTCAATCGATTTATGCGGATCTCGGTGCATGGGAGATTGTCCGGCTGAATGAAGAACCGGCTCCCATCGAACTGAGAGCCGTTTATGCCAGCCGCCGTGAGGTGTTACCGGTTGTCGACAAATTCCTGCATTTTCTTGAAAGTTCGCTGCGGGATCAGGATAAAAATCAATAGCTGCGGAATACCGTCTGCTTTCCGTCCGCATCATAGGCGACCACATCATACGGCTCTTTCATATCCTTGTATTCCATACCCAGGCTGCCGACCGGCATCCCCGGAACCGAAATTCCTTTGGCACTTTCCGGCAGCGTATCAATGGCATCCAGGCTGTCCGCCGGGACGTGGCCAATCACATATTTGCCGTTCAGCGTGGCGAGGTGACAGCTCATCAGGTTCGCGGTGGCGCCGGAATCAAGCATCATTTTCTCCAGCTGTGCCTGCGGAATAATATTGGTTTCCACATCGTAACCGGCTTTTTCCACCCCTTCCGCCCACTGGCCGCAGCAGCCGCAGGTCGGGGATTTATACACGGTGACGGTTCCTTTCGCTGCCATGGCACCGGCAGAAAGTGTGGTTAATAATAAAGATAACGCCCAGACGGATTTTTTCATCGGTATTCCCTGTAATGAGTCGGATAATAATGATGAGATTAATGGTTTACCTTAGGGGAAGGTCAATACAGGGGAACGTATAGTTATGCGGAGAAGTGTAAAGGTTTAAACGGAGGTCATAATGGTAACGCACCTGACATTACAGATAACAGCAACAGAAACCCGGATTTTTTCTGCGGAGGCTGATGTGCGGCTTCCGCTCGGTGACAGTGTGATTGACGGGTTTGTTTTTCAGCACTCGCCGGTGACAGCTTATGAAGCGGAAGTGGCAATTGAGCATATTGAAAACCGGATTATCCCGGCGCGGGCGGCATTACCGGCGGGAGACCTGATTTTGCATTGCCCTGATCCGCGGCTAAACTATTTACTGACCGGTGATGACGCGGGCTTCTTATCCACTGAGGAAATAGAACGCGCATTTAATGAGATCGTGAATGTTATCAGCGGCAGCCCGGTATCATCAACATCACTCCCGTCAGACAAACAATTCACGGCATTTTTACTGATTATCCGTGAGATCACCCATCACTGGGGACTGGTCGGGCTGGTACCGGGAACTGCCGGAAAAAATGATGTGATTTAACATGTATACAGAATGACTCTTATCAAAATAAATTATAAAATTTGTATTATTATTTAGTCTCCGGGGCTGCCGCTCCGGCGATTGTATGATGACAGAGCAGAACAGATATGAGCATTACACTGATAAATAAGATTAAATCCGTTTCTTCCCGGTTTTCGGCCGGGTATTTCGGCATGGTCCTGGGGCTGATCGGCACCGGGATGGCATGGCGTTACGCAGCGGCTGAGCAGGGGTATCCGGCAATCATCGGTGAGGTGATTATTGGTGCCGGTTGTGCGGTCTGGCTGGTGCTGATCTCTCTGTTTATTATCCGCAGTTTCTGTTTCCCGGGAAAAATGACCGACGAGTTCCGTCATCCGGTCGCCAGCGGGTTCTCCAGCCTGTTACCGGCAACTACTGTTCTGGTGGCGATGGGGCTGACACCATACTTCCCGCTGTTTTCCACCGGATTATTTTCCCTCGGCGCAGTAGCACAACTGTCTTACGCCGCGTGGCTGGTCGGCTCCCAGTGGAAAGGGGAATACCCGAAAGCGGCGACCACCCCGGTACTCTATCTTCCGACTGTCGCCAATAATTTTATCTGCGCCATGGCGTGCGGCGCACTCGGTTTTACCGACCTCGGTATTCTTTTCTTCGGTGCAGGCGTTTTCTCCTGGCTGAGCCTGGAACCGGCGATTCTGAAACGGATCCGCAGTGACGGGCTGATGGATGAAAAATCGCGTCTCTCTTTCGGTATTCAGCTGGCTCCGGCACTGGTGGCATGCAGCGCCTATCTGGCGGTAAACCAGAATCATATTGATTTCTTTGCCAAAATGCTGCTCGGCTACGGGTTACTGCAACTGGTGTTTATGATCCGGCTCATCCCCTGGTTTACACAACAGGCATTTACCCTGTCATTCTGGAGCTTTTCATTCGGAGTGTCGGCACTGGCAAAATCCTCTCTGAATATCAGTATGTCTTCAGATAATGAATTTATTCACCTGCTGGCATTCACCCTGTTTATTTTTTCCAACGCCTTTATTCTGTTGCTGGTGGTGAATTCGCTGCGTCTGCTGGTCAGAAAGCAAATCACCCGCGCCCGTATCCGCGAAGAGAATTAATGTTCAGCCGCCGGTTCCCGGCGGTTATCAATTTGATTATTTATTAATCATTATTCTCATAATGATATCTGCGCTGAAAAACCCCGCTGTCGTGAGATGTTCAGTACGAATAGTGAACAATTTCACAAAGTGATCAAAAATTCCGTTATTAATCACATTTTATAACCCTTCTCCCCGCTAATCCGCCCTCCTGGTGTGGTTATTGCTTTATCTGTTGATACAGATTGCATGACAGCCGTCTGTTCTCCACAAGAGTCCTAAATAAAACAGATAGTTATTAACAGAGTCAGATAGTCAAATTCACGTACAGGAGAGAAGAGATGTCTGATCAACAAAACACAGCATCTGATCTTATTTACCAGCTCGAAGATAAACCCCCGTTTTTACAGGCGATTATTGGTGCCGTGACCCATCTGCTGGCCATTTTCGTTCCGATGGTCACACCGGCGCTGATTGTCGGCACGGCCTTACAGCTATCGCCTGAGACCAATGCGTATCTTGTTTCCATGGCTATGATCGCCTCCGGTGTCGGCACATGGTTGCAGGTAAACCGCTACGGCATGGTTGGTTCGGGGTTATTATCGATTCAGTCCGTTAACTTTTCATTTGTGACAGTGATGATTGCCATCGGAACCAGCATGCGGGCTGATGGTGTTGATGAAGAGCTGTTACTGTCCACTATCTTCGGTATCTCGTTTGCCGGCGCATTCTTAGTTGTGGGATCGTCTTTTATCCTGCCCTATCTGCGTCGTGTCATCACCCCGACAGTCAGCGGTATTGTGGTTCTGATGATCGGGCTGAGCCTGATAAAAGTCGGGATTATTGATTTCGGCGGCGGCTTCTCCGCCAAGTCCTCCGGCACCTTCGGTGATTATCAGAATATCGGTGTCGGGTTACTGGTTCTGCTGGTTGTTATCGGGTTTAACTGCTGTAAAAGCCCGCTGCTGCGCATGGGCGGGATCGCGATCGGGCTGATTGTCGGTTATATCTGCGCCCTGTTCCTGGGGATGGTGGATTTCAGTCAGATGAGCAAAGCCGCGTTTATCACGATCCCAGTACCGTTTAAATATGGTTTCTCGTTTAACTTCGCTCACTTCCTGGTGGTCGCTATTATTTATCTGCTCAGTGTGCTGGAGGCGGTCGGTGACCTGACGGCAACCGCGCTGGTGTCCGGGCAGAAAATTCAGGGACAGGAATTCCAGTCCCGTCTGAAAGGCGGGGTAATGGCGGATGGTCTGGTGTCTGTGGCGGCTTCCGCGATGAGCTCTCTGCCGCTGACCACCTTTGCCCAGAACAACGGGGTTATTCAGATGACCGGGGTGGCTTCCCGCCATGTCGGGAAAATCATTGCGGTTATCCTGGTGATCCTGGGGCTGTTTCCGGGGATCGGCTGGTTCTTTACGACGATTCCGGCACCGGTGCTGGGTGGTGCGATGACACTGATGTTCTCCATGATTGCCATTGCCGGGATCCGTATTATTCTGTCCAACGGTCTGCGCCGCCGCGAAACCCTGATTGTGGCGACCTCACTGGGGCTGGGGTTGGGTGTCTCTTATGACCCGGCGGTTTTCCACGTCCTGCCGACATCCCTTTACGCGCTGGCAGAAAACCCGATCTGTATGGGCGGTGTGACCGCTATTATTCTGAATTTAATTATTCCGATCAGTAAGGAAACCGAACCGGATGATATTGAAGAATCCGTGAGGGAAGAGGAAGTTTAATCAGCACAGCCTGACAGCCCGCTTATCTCAGCGGGCTGTCAGTATACGGACTTACCGGTGACTGAGTGCCAGCTTCACGGCAAAAACATAAAAAGTCCGCCGGTCAGGCGATCCATCCACCGGATAAAGCGCCGTGATTTCAGCAGGCGTGAGGCGTAACCGGTCATCATAATCAGAGTCAATGACCAGAGCGTACCGATAACCACATGAATAGTGACGAGCAGAAATGTCCGGGCTATCAGCGGCTGTCCGGCAGGAATAAACTGCGGCAGGAAAGAGACATAAAATATCCCCTTGTGTTGTACTGAATGATTGACGGGGGTGCAGAATTAACTGAATACCCAGCCAGAGCAGATAAAGTGCCCCGCACCATTTAACGATATCGTAAGCCGTGGCAGACGCGGCGAGCAGTGCACCGAGACCCGGCGCCACGAAAAGCCCCCGGAAAAAGATAAAAAAGTGGTTTAACGATATTTTCCCAATAAGTATCAACTATAACAATAAGAGAAACGGCAAAGAAAGAATACGCTACCATGATTTTCCACACTTTTTTGAAGACAGTAACTGATTTACCAAATTTCCTGTTTTTCTGAACATCAGTGAGTTCTTTATACAAGTTTTCTTTTTCTTTATCTGACATTTTTTCACTGCGGATTTTCTGCAGCAGGCGTGTTTCAGTTTTTGTATGAAACAATGGCATCCATTAATTCAATATATTGCGGAGAGTGCTTATTACTGTTCATTTTGTCCTCATGAGTACTATTCAGTATTGTTCTGACAATAAAAAAAGCCGGCGGATACAGAGCATCAGCCGGCTTATGGATGTGTATTGAGTTACTGTGAAGTGTTACTCAATATTCTGAATCTGCTCACGCATCTGCTCAATCAGCACTTTCAGTTCAATCGCAGAGCTGGTGATATCGGCATTGATGGACTTTGAGGCGAGGGTGTTCGATTCGCGGTTGAATTCCTGCATCATAAAGTCCAGACGGCGGCCGACGGCCTCTTTTTTCTTCAGGATATTATGGGTTTCTTTCACATGGGCATCGAGGCGATCTAACTCTTCCGCCACGTCAATGCGCTGTGCCAGCAGGATCAGTTCCTGCTCCAGACGGTTCGGATCGACCTGAATCTGTGCGTCGTCCAGTTTGCTCTGCAGACGCTCACGTTGCCATAACAGGATATCCGGCATCTGCGCACGGACTTTGCGGACTTCTTCGGTTACACCGTCGAGGCGCTGTTCGATTAAGGTCTTCAGTGCCGCACCTTCACGTTCACGGGCATCGATAAAGGCGGTGATGGTGTCATCGAGAGCGGCCAGCAATTCTTCACTGATGGTGTCCAGATCCTGTTCCTGTGCGGACATTACGCCCGGCCAGCGCAGAATTTCCAGCGGATTGATTTCCCCTTCGTGACTGTAGTTTTTAACCCAGTTTGCGGCAGCAACCAGCTGTTTCGCCAGGTCTTCATTCATATTCAGCCCGCTTTGCGCGTTACTGCTCAGGTCAAAGCGGAGGTTACACTCAACTTTACCACGGGTCAGACGCTGACGCAGACGCTCGCGGATCACCGGCTCCAGGCTGCGGAGCTGTTCCGGCAGGCGGATGTAGGTTTCAAGGTAGCGCTGGTTAACAGAGCGGAGTTCCCATGCGGCAGTGCCCCACGGGCGTTTGACTTCCTGACGGGCAAACGCGGTCATACTACGGATCATGATATCTGTCCTGTGATGGATTTATTGCTCTGATTATAGCGCTGTTATGGTGTTAAGGCATAGGCATTCACCGGTTTAAGCCGTATAATGCGCCCCCAACAGTTAACTGAACCGGAGAATCACTATGAGTCAGTCATCACGTCCCGCTGGCCGGGGAACAGACCAGGTGCGTCCTATTACTATCACCCGTCATTATACCAAACATGCCGAAGGCTCTGTGCTGGTCGAGTTCGGTGACACTAAAGTGTTATGTAATGCCTCCGTTGAAGAAGGTGTACCGCGTTTCCTGAAAGGTCAGGGACAGGGCTGGATCACAGCCGAATACGGCATGCTGCCGCGCGCAACCAATTCCCGTAATGCCCGCGAGGCCGCCCGTGGCAAACAGACCGGCCGCACAATGGAAATCCAGCGCCTGATCGCACGTTCACTGCGTGCTGCGGTTGATCTGACCAAACTGGGCGAGTTCACCATCACCCTCGACTGTGATGTTATCCAGGCTGACGGCGGTACCCGTACCGCTGCGATCAGTGGCGCCTGTGTGGCACTGGCTGATGCCCTGAATCAGATGGTCGCGAAAGGTCAGCTGAAAGCCAGCCCGCTGAAATCCATGGTTGCCGCCGTTTCTGTCGGTATCGTGGACGGCGAGCCGCGTTGTGATCTGGAATATGTCGAGGATTCTGCGGCAGAAACCGATATGAATGTGGTCATGATTGATGACGGACGGATGATTGAAGTCCAGGGTACGGCAGAAGGTGCGCCGTTCAGTCATGATGAGTTGTTGTCGTTACTGGCCCTCGCAAGAGGCGGGCTGGAAACCATTTTCTCCGCTCAGAAGGCGGCATTAGAAAATTAATCAGAAGGCGACGTGATAGTCGCCTTTTTTATGCCTGTGATTCAGGCACGTTATCCGTCAATCAGAATCAGGAGATCCCGATGAAAGCTTATCAGCGCGAATTTATTGAACTTGCGATGAAAAAACAGGTACTGAAATTTGGTGAATTTACGCTGAAATCCGGCCGGAAAAGCCCGTATTTCTTCAATGCCGGGTTATTCAATACAGGGCGGGATTTGGCACTGCTCGGACGCTTTTATGCGGCAGCATTATGCGACAGCGGCGTACAGTATGATGTCCTGTTCGGGCCTGCCTACAAGGGTATTCCGATTGCAACGACGACAGCCGTCGCACTGGCCGAGCATCATGATCTTGATATGCCGTACTGTTTTAACCGTAAGGAAGCCAAAGATCACGGGGAAGGCGGAACATTGGTCGGCAGCCCGCTGAGCGGGCGGATTGTGGTGGTGGATGATGTGATCACCGCCGGAACGGCGATCCGTGAGTCGATGGAAATCATCAGACAAAACAATGCTTCGCTTACCGGTGTGATGCTGAGTCTTGATCGTCAGGAAAAAGGCAAAGGCGAGTTATCCGCCGTCCAGGAAGTGGAGCGCGATTACGGTTGTCAGGTATTTTCCATTATCACACTGAATGATTTAATCAGCTATCTGGCGGAAGATCCGCAGATGGACAGCCATTTACAGGCTGTACGGGCTTACCGTGAGCAGTACGGGATTGAGATCTGAGCCGGACAGCAGGCAAAAAAAAGCCCTCGCCCAATAAAACGGGCGGGGTGAGTAGTTTAACTAAAAACGGTATTACTGAAGTTGTGCAAGGATCAGCGGCCAGCGGGCTTCAAATTCCTGTGTTGGCCGGTACTTAAATTCTGAGCGTACAAAACGGGACAGCATGCCTTCGCAAAAGGCGAGCAACTGAGATGCTAACAGGCTTTCGTCATAAGTAAAACCGCTGCCGTCACGGATCCGCTTTTCTTTTAAGACCTGACGCAACTGAGCTTCGATTCGTTCATACAACTGATTAATTCTGCTCTGTAATTTATCCTGCTCAAACATCAGTGCGTGACCGGTCATGATACGGGTCAGGCCGGGGTTCTTTTCCGAGAATCCCAGAATCAGCATCAGAATCAGTTTTATCCGCGAGATAGTCTCTTTTTCATCCTGAAGGATGAGGTTTATCCGCGAAATCAGTGAGTCCTCAATAAATACGATCAGGCTGTCGAACATTTTTGTTTTGCTGGAAAAATGACGATAGAGCGCTGCTTCTGAAACACCCACACTGGCGGCAAGTTTGGCGGTTGTTATACGCTGACTGCCGTCACTGGACTCAAGCATCAGCGCAAGCGCCTGCAGGATCTCCTCGCGCCTGTTCTTCTTTTTTGTACTTTCTGCCATGTCAGATAAAACCCCTGCGTTAACGCAAAAACAAATCTGCCGACTGACAGCCGTACACCAGTACTGCTGTCAGAAAAGCGACGGAAATAACGGCGTTATTAGTATTATTGACGGCCTGAATGGCCAAATCCGCCGGCTCCGCGCTCGCTTTCGGTAAATTCTTCAACAATATTGAATTCAGCCTGAACAACAGGAACGATAATCATCTGTGCGATACGTTCGCCCGGTTCAATCGTGAAGGTGGTGTCGCCACGGTTCCAGACGGATACCATCAGTTGTCCCTGATAATCAGAGTCGATTAAGCCCACCAGGTTGCCGAGAACCACGCCATGTTTGTGGCCGAGGCCGGAACGCGGCAGTACCATTGCCGCCAGGGACGGGTCTGCAATATGGACGGCAAGGCCGGTCGGCAGTAACAGTGTCTGGCCCGGCTTCAGTTCAGTGGCTTCATCCAGGCAGGCACGTAAGTCCAGACCCGCAGAACCCGGCGTGGCGTAGGCCGGTAACGGAAATTCCCCGCCGATGCGCGGATCAAGAATCTTAATGTCGATTTTTTTGGTCATAGTGTTTCAGTATTTCGTCCAGTAAATGGTGGCTGAGCTCGGATTTGCTCATGTTCGGTAAGCTGATATCGCCGGTATGCCAGTACAGATGCAGGGCATTGTTATCACTGTTAAAGCCTTGGTTTTCAACAGAAACGTCATTGGCGCAAATCATATCGAGCTGCTTTTTCACCAACTTGCCGCGCGCGTATTCTTCCACATTTTGGGTTTCAGCTGCAAATCCAATCACAAATGGCCGGTTTTTTTCCAGTGCACCGACACCGGCGATCACATCCGGATTTTTCACCATCGTGAAGGTGATTTCGTCGCCCTGTTTTTTAATTTTCTCAGGCGCAACCGCTTTGGCGCGGTAATCCGCGACGGCAGCACAGCCGATAAAAATATCCTGCTGCGGGGCTGTTTTCTGTGCGGCATCATTCATTTCACAGGCACTGCTGACATCAATACGTTTAACACCCGCTGGTGTCGGTAGTGTGACAGGCCCGGCAATCAGTGTGACATCCGCGCCGCGTGCTGCGGCAGCCGCTGCAATGGCAAAACCCATTTTGCCGGAGCTGTGATTGCTGATAAAACGCACCGGGTCGAGTGCTTCGCGCGTCGGCCCGGCGGTAATGGCCAGACGGATGCCGGACATATCCTGTTTTTTACGGAAGTGCTGTTCTGCCCGTGAGACTATCTCTGACGGATCCAGCATGCGTCCCGGACCAACATCACCGCAGGCCTGGCTGCCGCTGTCCGGTCCCCAGACCGCAAAACCGAGCTGTTCCAGGTGCGCGAGATTTTCCTGAGTGGTCTGTGCGCGGTACATCTGCTGGTTCATGGCCGGTGAAACGGCAATAGTGGCATCAGATGCCAGGCAGATAGTGGTGACCAGGTCATTTGCCATGCCGGCGCTCAGGCGGGCAATCAGGTCAGCCGTGGCGGGCGCGAGAATAATGAGATCCGCCCATTTCCCCAGCTCAATATGACCCATTGCCGCTTCTGCAGCCGGGTCAAGAACGCTTTCGGCCACCGGGAAGCCGGAAACGGCCTGGAGTGTCAGCGGGGTGATAAATGCGGTTGCCGCAGGTGTCATGGCGACACGGACAACCGCACCCCGGTCACGCAGACGGCGGACAATCTCAGGGGCTTTATAGGCTGCGATACCACCACTGATACCCAGAACTATCTGTTTTCCTGTCAGTTCGGACATTGTGTTTTATCCAGTTATTTTTCGGAGATACGCGATTTTACCACAACACCGCCGTATAGGTAGGGTGCTGTGTATTTATCCAGCTAAATAATGTTTTTTCTTCGGCGCGTCTCGCAAAAATGGCGTGTTTTATGCGAAAAAACCGCCGGTACTGACATACTTTTTCCGGTAAAGCAGAGAAAACGGCGGGGGAAAAATGGATAACATAACCGGAAATACGGCACTGATGCCGAGAGAAAAACTGATTGCTTACGGGGCATCTGTTCTGAGTGATTCAGAACTGCTGGCTATTTTTTTGCGTACCGGTACCCGTGAGCGGCCGGTGCGGCAGTTTGCGGAGTATCTGCTGGACGTCTTCGGGTCACTGCACCGGTTGCTGACAGCAGGGTATGAGGAGTTTAAGCCTCTGCCCGGGATAGGGGACAGTAAGTTTTGCCAGATGCAGGCGATTGTCGAGTTGTCCAGGCGCTATTTCAGCAGTCAGTTTCAGGAAACGCAATTTCTCAGCAGTGCCTGTACTGTAAAGGCGTATCTTAACCAGCGGATGGCCGGGCAGGAGCGGGAAGTCTTTGCAGTACTTTTTCTCAATAATCAGAACCAACTTATACGTTACGAGGAGATGTTTTCAGGGACGGTAAACTGTGTGGAAGTACATCCCAGAGAGATTTTGCGCCTGGCGCTCAAAGTGAATGCAGTTTCTGTGATTCTGGCGCATAATCACCCCTCCGGTAACGAAAACCCCAGCCGGGCTGACCGTCTGCTGACAAAAAAAATTGTTCAGGCATGTGAGTTGGTGGGGATTAACGTGTTGGATCACCTGATTATCGGGAAATTCAATATGTTTTCGTTTGCAGAACACGAGCTGATCTGAGCAGTTTTTTTCGCAGAAACACACGATCTTTACTGTTCGGGTCTTGAGCGTTTGCGCCGGAAAGCGTATACTACGCCACCTTTGAGGATCTTGGGTTTGGCGAGAAGAGCCTATCTCAGCATATTTTTGCTGGTTGACAGAGCAATTTCCCGGCGAGTCAAAAGTAAGCTGAGATGGGCTCCTAAGCCTGACGAGGCAGCCTCACCCAATACAAAGCTCGAGCTGATTAGATTTTTGGAGAATAGACATGTCCCGAGTCTGCCAAGTTACTGGCAAGCGTCCGATGAGCGGTAACAACCGTTCTCACGCATTAAATGCGACCAAACGTCGTTTTCTGCCGAACCTGCACTCTCACCGTTTCTGGGTTGAGTCTGAAAAACGTTTCGTGACTCTGCGTGTATCTGCTAAAGGTATGCGTATCATTGATAAAAAGGGTATCGAAGCTGTTTTAGCTGATTTACGTACCCGCGGTGAGAAGTACTAAGGAGCTGAAAAATGGCTAAAGGTATTCGCGAAAAGATCAAACTGGTTTCTTCTGAAGGTACAGGTCACTTCTATACCACTACGAAGAACAAACGTACTATGCCTGAAAAACTGGAAATGAAAAAATTCGATCCGGTTGTTCGTAAGCATGTAATGTACAAAGAAGCAAAAATTAAGTAATTTCTGCTTCCTGATTGAAAAAACCCGGCTTCGGCCGGGTTTTTTATTGCCTGTTTACAGGGAAAGGCAGACTGGCAGAGGGTAATATTGTCATCTGTCTTCACTCTCTGAGTTGGTTGATATAATATATTACTCTTTTATAAATTATTGGTGTTTTTATATAAAACGATATCTTTTCAAACGTTAATTGAAGATAAAATGGCAGATAAATCGGATACTTATCTTAAATACTGATTGTAAGAGTATTAAAATATTCAGATTGTTGTATCATTTACGGGTACTATTGTTTTATCAGAACATACAACTATAACGGCTGATTTATTTATTATTTTTATATAGTTTTTATATGATTACTGAGTTGGCGTGCCAGTGACAGCCAGAATCTGAATCAGTTTACTTCGCAGATAAAAACGAATGTTGGAATATGATATGAGTAACTCGGTTATTTCGGTCATGATTGCAGTACATAATGCGGAGTCATCAATCCTGGCCGCGTTAGAGAGCCTGGATAATGCCCTGAATGAGAATAGTTCTCCGGAGCAGGTTGAAGCGATCATTATTAATGATGGCTCCACCGATAAATCGCTGGATCTTATCAACCATTATCAGCCACGAAACTTTATTAAAGTCGTTGAAACAGTTAACTTTTCCAATGTCGGGAAAGTCCGCCATTATGCATATTCATTATCCCGCGGCAAATATATCACGGCGTTAGACAGTGACGATATGCTGAAAAACGGCGCACTGAGCCGGATTATGGATATTATGCGGGAGCATCCGTTCGATCTGCTGATAACCCGTCTCGATGAACATCATGATCGTAATCCGGTATTAGAAATTGAGGATAAACCTGTAGTATCCATCACTCAGGACAGGTTAAAAGAACTCTATCTGGAACATAAGACGGTAAAAGGTCATTTACTCGGCCGGTTTATCCGCAGGGATATCCTGACAGATGATATGTTCCCTGAAATTTATTGCTATGAAGATGTGGTTATTACTGCAAATGTTATTTGCGCTGCTCAGAATATCCTGATCACAGATACTCAGATTTATTGCTACTATAAACATCGCGGCAGCTTATCCACAGAGAAAAGTATGAATAAAACCGTTCTTTTCCTGCAAATTGTTTTATCAATGGAAAGCTTCTTTGTAAAAAATAAAAATGAAAAAGTGATGTTTGAAGGACTGTTCGTTAAAGTATGTTCTGATTATTTATCAAGAAATAATAAACGTAAGCTTCCTCATTTTGTTATGGATCGGTTTAATGATATCAAAGTATTCCGCTTCCTGTTCAGCTCTAAAGTAAGATTAAGCAGAAAAATTATGTTTTTAAAAATAAAATCAGCAGGAGTTTTTTAAATGTTCACAAGCAGAACATTACCAATTCTCATTGGTATGCTGATGACTTTCTCAATGGTTATTGCTTCTTTCGTGGATACCTTGTCACGGGATTCTTATTTTATACTGAGTTATTTATCCGTTATCGTGACATTCTGGCTGGTTTTTTTCAAAAGAATGTCACTTTTCCGTGACCGCGCTGTGTTGCTTGTTGCAGTATCATTCCTGTTGTTTGGTATTTCCCGGGTTGCCTGGTCATTTCTGATGAATGATGACGGGTTGAGTATTTATAAAAACTACTCACCCACAGCATCGAGAATTATACTCGGAGCGTTTATTTTTTGTGTTTGTATTTTATTAAAAAATGAGCTGAAGTGTTTTTTTAGTAATAAATATATTTCAGCTATTATTAAGGTATTACCGCTCTATATTTTATTGTATGCGCTTTATGATATCTTTGTTTTGCATAAAGACAGAGTTGAACTGGATACAAACAGGGCAACAGTAACTGCCTAC
Source organism: Morganella sp. HSTU-ASny43 (assembly GCF_022819185.1). Classification (NCBI taxonomy): domain Bacteria; kingdom Pseudomonadati; phylum Pseudomonadota; class Gammaproteobacteria; order Enterobacterales; family Morganellaceae; genus Morganella; species Morganella sp. HSTU-ASny43. Next base: position 18,961 of record NZ_WSPG01000009.1, on the reverse strand, counting down.
TTTATCAGTGCAATATTTTTTGTCAGCCTTCATTTTTGTACACAGGTAAAAAATAAACTGAATGTTTCATTGTTTTTTACTAACCTGATTATTTCAAATGCGATTATTATTCTGACGCAAACCCGTGCTGCAATAGCTATTTATCTTCTGCTTTCTGTTTTCTATACCGCCATTGTTTTCCGGAAGAGCCTGAATGTAAAAAAAGCCAGTATGGTTGTGGTATTTCTGCTGATTTTTGCCGGCATATCATATGAATTTTTATATAAATCCCGTATTAATGCTGCTATTTTGGAAACCCAGAATTATGATGTAACAAAACCGGGGGGATCGCTGGGTAATCGTTATACTATGTGGTATGCGGGACTGTCTGCGTTTAAGCATGCCCCGATGGGGGAGTCTTTTCAGGCCCGCAATGATTTTATTTCAGAAAAAATAGCGGCTGGTAACATCAGTGATTCAATAGATGAATTTCTGACGGTACATCTGCACAGCGAATTAATTGAGGTGCTGTCATTGCAGGGGGTTATCGGTGGTGTGCTGCTGGTGCTGATTTATCTCTCTCTGTTGTATGCCGGTATTCGTAATAAGAACGTATTACTGATAATGATTACCTTGTGCCTGGCCGGTTATGGTCTGACAGATGTATTGTTCTTCAGTCGTGAGAGTATTACTGTTTATCTCCTGTGTATTGCAGTGGCCCTGGTGACCGGCGGTAAAGAAGATACCGCAGAACAGCCGCTGCCGATTGATCGCTGAGGAGGTATCTGTGCCTGAATTGCCCGAAGTCGAAACCAGCCGGCGCGGCATTGAGCCGCATCTGGTCGGTAATACAGTGCGTTATGTTGAAGTCCGTAACCGGCGGCTGCGCTGGCCGGTGTCAGAACAGATTGAGCGCCTGAGTGACCGGCCGGTGCTCAGCGTACAGCGCCGCGCAAAATATCTGCTGATTGAGTTGCCGGAAGGGTGGATTATCATCCATCTGGGAATGTCCGGCAGTTTGCGTATTCTTTTGGAAGAAACGCCGGAAGAGAAACACGACCATGTGGATATGGTGCTCGGTGACGGTAAAATTCTGCGCTATACCGACCCGCGCCGTTTTGGTGCCTGGTTGTGGGCAGATGATCTGGCAACCTGTCCGGTACTGGCGAATTTGGGGCCGGAGCCGCTGAGTGATGATTTTGATGCCGCGTATCTGTTCGCCAAATCCCGCAAACGAAACACACCAGTCAAAAGCTGGCTGATGGATAATAAAATTGTGGTGGGGGTGGGGAATATTTATGCCAATGAATCCCTCTTTTTATCCCGCATTCATCCGCTGCGTCCTGCCAAAGATCTGACTGAAGATGAGGTTGCCCGCCTGGTTGCCACCATAAAGCAGGTACTGACGGAATCCATCAAACAGGGCGGCACCACGCTGAAAGATTTTTTACAGTCGGACGGAAAACCCGGTTATTTTGCCCAGGAACTGTTTGTGTACGGAAAACAGGGAGAGTGCTGTGCGAACTGCGGACAGAAGATTGAAGTGGTGAAAGTCGGTCAGCGGAGCACGTTTTTCTGCCCCGCCTGTCAGCACTGATTATACTTTACCTAGTTTTTGCATCATCGCCTGTGCGACGGACTCCGGCAGAAATGCAGAGACATCACCGTCGTGCAGGGCCACGTCTTTAATCAGGGATGAAGAAACAAAAGAGAGATTCTGCGACGGCAGGAGGAAAACACTCTCGAGATCCTGCGCAAAATGGCGGTTCATATTCGCCAGCTGCCATTCATATTCAAAGTCAGCAACAGACCGGACACCCCGGATCAGCACATTGGCATTTTGCTTTTTGGCAAAATTCGCCATCAGCTCAGAAAACCCCAGAACTTCCACATTCGGGATGTGAGAACATACATCTTTTGCCAGCGCAACCCGCTCATCGAGGGTAAACATCGGATTTTTACGGCTGCTGTTGGCGATCGCGAGCAGGATGTGATCAAACATTTTTGAGGCGCGCTCAAGAATATCGATATGTCCGCAGGTAATCGGGTCAAAAGTGCCGGGATAGATTGCGCGTGTTTTCATGATGCTGACTCATCGTTGTTACTGACGGACCACAAAGTGGCGTATTTATTAAAGGTATATTGTGCGTTCACAAATGCAAGGATAAGCCCCTGTTTACCATCCAGGAATCCGGCTCTCAGCAGCCAGGTTTTACAGAACGCACCGGCGGTGTGAGTCAGAACAGAGAGGAAAGAGCAGCGTTTACCGGCCAGATGACGGGCTTTTGCCCAGTCAGCAGCATAGCGCAGCTGCTTTTGCTGAAACTCCGGTAAATCGCGGCAGGTCAGGTGTAAGACATCCCCTTTCAGTGTGATGATATTGGCACCCTGTGTCTCCAGAGATTCATGAACTGCATTGCTGTTGTACTGATATTGCTCACGGGGATATAACCGCAGGACATGATCCGGATACCAGCCGCTGTGTTTCATAAAACGCCCGAGAAACAGATTGCGGCGGGCAAAACGATACACTGTATTTTTCTGCGGTGCGGTAAGTACCTGTTCAACGGATTGTTTCAGCTCCGGCGTAACCCGCTCGTCGGTATCGAGCATCAGGATATAATCCCCGGTGGCATACTGCTGGGCAATCTGCCGCTGACGGCCGAAGCCCGGCCACTCCCGGTTTTCATATACCTGAGCCCCGGCATTACGGGCGATGGTCAGTGTGTCGTCCTGACTGCCGGAATCGAGCACAATGATTTCATCCGCCAGTCCCTGAACAGAGTTCAGGCAATCACCGATAACATCGGCATTGTTTTTACTGATCATCACAACGGAGAGACGTTTTTTATCTGTCATCAGTGGCTCCGAGGTGGCAGATACGGCCCGAGCAACTGCATCAGACGGTGCAGTGCGCCCTGATTTTCGTGAAGTACCTCAGCGGCATGCCGCCCGCAGTACAGCCGGTAATCCTCATCATTGAGCAGATTACTGACGGCGTCACTCAGACTCTGTTCATCGGTGACAGTCAGCAGGGCATCGGCCTGCTGTAATTTGCCGCAGATATTTTTGAAGTTGAAGGTGTGCGGTCCCATCAGTACTGGCAGGGCGTGCGCGGCAGCTTCCAGCGGGTTATGTCCGCCGCGTTCAACCAGGCTGCCGCCGACAAACGCGATATCTGCCAGTCCATACAGCAGCATCAGTTCACCCATAGTGTCTCCGACCACCACCTGTGTTTCCGGTGACGGAATGGTGTTGCTGCTGCGCATGACATAGGTCAGACCGGCTTTTTCGGTCAGTTCCCGTGCTTTGGCAAACCGCTCCGGATGGCGCGGCACCAGGATCAGCAGCAGGTTCGGAAAGTGGTTCAGCAGAGCTTTATGAGCATTGAGGATAATTTCCTCTTCGCCTTCATGAGTGCTGGTTGCGATCCAGACCGGACGGCGGGCAGCCCACTGACGGCGCAGTGTGACGGCTTTGGCGGCCAGTTCCGGTGTGACAGAAATATCGAACTTCAGGCTGCCGGTCACATGCAGTTGCTGGCGGCGCAGGCCGAGCTCAATAAAGCGTTCCCCGTCTTCCTGATTCTGCGCGGCCACCAGGGTGATCCGGTTCAGGATGGTTTTTACGAAACTGCCTGCTTTCTTATAACCGGCGGCCGAGCGCGCTGACAGGCGGGCATTGGCGATCACCAGCGGAATTTTCCGGCGGTGCAGCTCGGTTATCATGTTTGGCCACAGTTCGGTTTCCATCACGATCACCAGTTTCGGCTGAACAGTATTGAAAAACCGTTTCATTGACCCCGGCAAGTCGTAAGGCAGATAGACGTGATAAACATCATCACCTAATGCTGATAAAACCCGCTCTGAGCCGGTCGGTGTCATAGTGGTGACAGTGATAGGTAACGTCGGATAATGGTGGCGCAATGCTCGGACCAGCGGCACTGCGGCGAGTGTTTCGCCGACAGAAACCGAGTGCAGGATGATACCGCCGGTGCCGGTTTTTCCTTTACAGAAACCATAACGTTCGCCCCAGCGTCTGCGGTAGGCCGGGGAGCGGCGGCTGCGCCATAACAGACGTAACCAGATAAGAGGTTGGATCAGGTAAAGCAGAACCTGGTATACACGCAGTAACATTTTATCAGTTTCGCAGATAAGATTGCGGCAATAGTAGCATAAAACTAACACGAATAGCGCATTAAAAAGCATAAACCCGGCGTCGCTGACGGCGGGATCCCCGCTGCCCGGCACAACACACTGCGCTATCTGTTAATACTGCCGGGAACGATTTGTGGTAATCTGTGCCTCAGAGATTGATACACCTTATTCCCTGATTTCTGTCTGACCCAAATGGAACTCTTATGCAAACAGCATCAGCGCCGGTACAGCGTATTTTAGTAATAAAACTCCGTCATCACGGCGATATGCTGCTGATAACGCCGGTGATTAATACTCTGAAAGCGAATTACCCGGATGCTGAGGTTGATGTCCTGCTGTATCAGGAAACAGCACCGATGCTCAGCCGCCATCCCGGCATCAGCCATATTTTTGCCATGGACAGAGCCTGGCGTAAAGAGGGAACCTGCAAACGTATCGGGCATGAGTGGCATTTACTGAAATCACTGCGCCGCCGCCGTTATGACCTCGTGGTGAATCTGGCTGATCAGTGGTACAGCGCGATTGTGACCCGTTTCACCGGTGCCCGTATCCGTATCGGGCTGGATCTGCGGAAACGGCAGAGTATTTTCTGGAAAAAATGTTACACCCTGCTGGCAGATACCTCACAGGAACTGACCATGCATACGGTGGAGCAGAATCTTAACGGATTAACCCCGCTGAATCTGCCGGTGACTGATAACCATGTCACCATGGCCTGTTCAGAGGAAGACCGGCAGAAGACTGAACAGCTTTTGCAGCGCAAACAGGTGACCGGTGACTATATTGTGGTACAGCCGACATCCCGCTGGTTCTATAAATGCTGGGATGACGACAAGATGAGTGAGGTTATCCGCACACTGGCGGATGACGGGCACCAGATTGTGCTCAGCAGCGGGCCGGATCCGCGCGAAAAAGCGATGATTGAATCTATTCTTGCGCCCTGTCAGCAGGCTGTTGCCGACGGAAAAATTGTGTCCGTTGCCGGAGAACTGACGTTGCCGCAGCTCGCGGCACTGATTGATCGTGCAAAACTGTTTATCGGTGTGGATTCTGTGCCGATGCACATGGCTGCCGCCCTGCAAACGCCGATGGTGGCTCTGTTCGGCCCGACGAAACTGGTGTTCTGGTCGCCGTGGCAGGCAACCGGTGAAATTATTAAAGCATCGGATTACGGGGAACAGCCGGACCCGGATGACGTGGACACAAGGACGGACGAACGTTACCTGAGTCCGATTCCGGCAGACGCAGTGATTACCGCTGCACGGAGATATTTATGAAAAATATGCGTCTGGCGATTGTTCGTCAGAAATACCGCCCGGACGGCGGCGCGGAGCGTTTTGTATCCCGGGCGCTGGAAGCACTGGACAACCGGAATCTGGAGCTGAATGTTATCACCCGTTCCTGGCAGGGTGCTGCGGCTCCCGGCTGGCATATTCATGTGGTGAATCCGCCGAAATGGGGACGGATCAGCCGTGAACGGGGATTTGCCAACGCTGCCCGTGCCTGCTGGCAGAATGAAAAATTTGATATTGTTCAGAGCCATGAACGCATTGCCGGCTGTGATATTTTCCGGGCCGGGGACGGTGTGCACCGCCGCTGGCTGTTACAGCGGGCGCGGGTACTGCCCGCCTGGCGGGCAAAACTGTTGTTTGCCTCGCCGTACCACCGTTATGTGATGAAGGCGGAGCAGGAGATGTACCATGATCCGCACTTTAAGCAGGTGATTTGTAATTCGGAAATGGTAAAAAAAGAGGTGATGGAAGACTTTGGTTTGTCAGAGTCGCAAATAACCGTCATCTATAACGGGATTGATTCTGAAAAGTTCCATCCGCTGCCGGAATCAGAGCGTCTCGCGCTCCGGCAGACTTATCAGATCCCGGCGGCGGCAAAATGTCTGGTGTATGTCGGTTCCGGGTTTGAACGCAAAGGACTGGCGGCGGCGATTATGGCGGTCAGCCGCAATGATGCGTATCTGCTGGTGGTCGGTCAGGATAAGGCAGAAAAAAAATATCGACAGCTGGCAGCATCCCTGGGTTGTGCGGATCGCATCCGTTTTGCGGGTATGCAGAAACAGACACTGCCGTTTTATCAGATGAGTGACGGGCTGCTGCTGCCGACACTGTATGATCCGTTCCCGAATGTGGTACCCGAGGCGATGGCCTGCGCACTGCCGGTGATCACCAGTACCACCTGCGGCGGGGCGGAATTTATCTCACAGGGTGAAGAGGGTTTTGTCTGTGATGCGCTGGATATTGGCGGTCTGGCAGAGGCGGTCTCGCAACTGCCCTGTGATCACCTGAGCAGCCGGATGTCTGAATGTGCACGGCAGCGGGTTTTACCTTATACACCGGCGGCGTTATCACAGCAGCTTATCGATCTCTACGGGCGGGTCCTGGCATAATGAAACAGCATATTTTATTTATTATTGACGGTTTACCGGGCGGCGGTGCTGAACGGGTGGTGCTGAGCCTGAGCCACGGGCTGGTTCTGACCGGTTATGATGTCACTCTGTTATCTCTCAGCAATACCCGCGATTATGATATCCCGGAAGGGGTGGATTATCAGGTCTCTGCGGATACTTACCGTGGCTTGTTCCACCGCCAGACTGAAATCCGGCGCCGTGCCGGAAAAATGGATGCTTTCTTATCTGATCTGTTTGCCCGCAAAGGTAAACCGGTACTGGTGGTGTCCAATCTGCATAAAACTGACCGTATTGTCGCCGCATCACAGGCACTGACCGGGCTGAATGTCTGGTTCTGCCTCCACGGCATGTTTTCAGCCAGTTATCTCGGCAATAAAACCGGCCTTCGCCGCCGTCTGAAACAGGAAAAAATCCGCCGGGTGTATAACGGACGGAATATTATTGGCGTCTCCGGTGCGGTGTGCCGGGATCTGTGTGAAAACGTAGGCGTGACGCCGCAGCAGTGCGTGACCATTTATAACCCGTTTGATGTTGCGGATATTCAGTACCAGTCGCAGAAAGATAACCCGTACCAGGGGCAGGATTACATGGTTCACCTCGGGCGTTTTCATGAGGTGAAACGGCAGGATCGGTTACTGACCGCGTTTGCACTGGCTAATCTGCCGTGCAAACTGCTGCTGGCGGGACAGGGCAGCCAGTCTGCCACACAAACACTGAAAAACCAGGTAGCTGAACTGGGGCTGGAAGAGAGAGTGGAATTTATCGGTTTTCAGTCAAAACCGATGCCGATTATCCGAGGTGCGAAAGCTGTGGTATTAAGCTCTGACAGTGAAGGACTTTCTTCTGTTCTGATCGAATCACTGATCTGCGGCACACCGGTGGTCAGTACCCATTGCCCGGGAGGAATCGGCGAGATCATGACCGGCGAACTGGCAGCGTATCTTTCAGATATGACACCGGTGAGTCTGGCGGAAAAAATCCGTCTGGTTTATGAACACCCGCCGGTGATCACCCCTGAGATGTATCAGAAATTTGAGCAGCAGACGATTGTCAGCCAGTACTGTGATTTAATTCAGCCAGTCCCGTCAACACACGCGTGAGGAGCACAACTATGGCGAAACCCGCTTTTATCATTACCCTTGATACGGAAGGGGATAACCTCTGGGAATCCGGTCCGGTGATCACCACGCAGAATACCCGGTTTTTACCGCGCTTTCAGGCATTGTGCGAGAAATACAGCTTTAAGCCGGTCTGGCTGACCAACTATGAAATGGCAACGGATGATGCCTATATTGAATTTGCGCAGGATGTGATTGCCCGGCAGACCGGGGAGATCGGCATGCATCTGCATGCCTGGAACAGCCCGCCGCTGAAGGCACTGACGTCAGACGATGATCGCTTCCAGCCTTACCTGATTGAATACCCTGATGATGTGATGAAAGAAAAAGTTAACGTCATGACATCGCTGCTGGAAGATAAATTACAGACTAAAATGCTCAGCCACCGCGCGGGCCGCTGGGCATTCAATGAAAAATATGCCCGTTTGCTGGCAGAATTTGGTTATCAGACAGACTGCTCTGTGACACCACGGGTGAACTGGGCATATACTCCGGGAGCACCGGCACCCATCGGTAACGGCGGCACCAATTACCTGAATTTTCCGTCTGAAGCGTATTTTATGGATCTGAATGATATCCGCCGTCCCGGGGATTCAGCGCTGTTACAGGTACCGATGAGCGTACAGTTCCGCCATTCCCCGCTGATGAACGGCCTGAAACAGTTTTATGATAAGTTACGCGGCAAAAAACGCTCGCCGTCCGTGAACTGGCTGCGGCCGAAAGGCGGGAATCTGGCACAGATGCAGCAGGTGGTGGATGCCTGTCTGGCGCAGGGAAACTCTCACATTGAGTTTATGCTGCATTCATCCGAATTTATGCCGGGCGGCAGCCCGACATTCAGGGATGAGGCGGCGATTGATGCACTGTATGATGATCTGGAGCAACTGTTTGCGTATATCGCCCAGCGGGCGGAAGGGATGACGCTGGCGGAGTTTTATCAGCGCAAACTCGCACAGCGTCACGCATCATAATCTTAACGCGGCATGTGCTCTGCCATGGCGGCGAGCACATCATCCGCACTGACAGAGGATAAATCCCCGTCCTTTGATGTCAGGGCAAACTGCCCCTTACCGTAACCACCGATCAGCCCCGGGTCCGTCGGGCCGTACAGGGTGATATTGGGTTTATCCAGCGCGGCCGTCAGGTGGCTCAGCCCAGTATCGACTGAAATCACCCCTTCCGCACCGGCAATTTCTGCCGCCACATCCGCCAGTGATAATTTCGGCAGTACATGCACATGGGTGAATCCTTCCGCCAGACGCAGTGCCCGTTCCTGTTCATGCGGTGCACCCCACGGCAGGCGGACATGCAGATCAGTATCAGCCAACTGGGCAAACAGCGCCCGCCAGTGTGATTCCGGCCAGTGTTTGGTATCACGGGTGGTGGCGTGGAGACAGACCAGATACGGCACGGCATCCGGCGATACCGCACGGTTATTCAGAAAATGGGCGGCAATCGCGTAATCACCCTGTGTCTGCGGTTTTTCATAGCCGAGGCTCAGGGCAAAAAGCTGACGGATCCGCTCAACAGCATGCTGTGTTTTGCTGACAGCGTGTTTCTCATCATAGAAAAAGCTCGCCAGCGGCTCGCGGATACTGTGCCGGTCGTAGCCGTGTTTGCGGCCGCGTGCCAGCCGGGTAACCAGCAGGGCACTTTTAATCAGCCCCTGTGCATCAATCACCGCATCATAGGTCTGTGACTGAACAGCGTCGCGGAACCGGCGGCGTTCATCACGGATATCGCGGCGGAACCAGTTTTTCCGCCAGCGGCGGATAGCAACCGGAATGACGCGATCAACAGCAGAGTGCCAGCCCGGGATCTGGGCAAAACCCTCTTCAACCACCCAGTCAAAGGTGAGAGCCGGGAATACCTGCACGGCATCGGTCAGTGCGGGCAGGGTATGCAGCACATCCCCCATCGACGAGGTTTTGACGATTAACACACGGCGCATGGCGGGGAACTCTTCAGCAAATCATCCAGTTCAGACAGAACCTGCTCCGGCTGAATATCAATCAGGCTCTGATGGTAGCCCTCATGGGCATCCCCTTTGCGGACTTTATGATAACCGGTGATCAGGCGGATAACGCGGGCTTTCTCTGACAGCGGCGGCGTGAAATCCGGGCTGCTCGGGCCGTATAAGGCGACCAGCGGGCGATCCAGCGCGGCGGCCACATGCATCAGACCGGAATCATTGGTGATAATGGCATGACAACCGGCGATCAGATTCACCGCCTGTTCCAGTGAGGTTTTTCCGGCCAGGTTCAGACAGTTTTCGCGCTGCTCATCACTGAGCATGGCGAGGATTTCCTCACCGGCAGCGTGATCTTTTTCTGAGCCGAACAGGACTATCTGAAAATCACGCTCATCAATCAGTTTCTTCGCTAATTCACCGTAGTGATAATGCGGCCAGCGTTTGGCCGGGCCAAATTCGGCCCCCGGACAAAAACCGACGACCGGGCGGTGATCACTGATATTAAACGCAGCCATGCTCTCGGCAATATCCTCATCACGCACCACCAGCTTCGGCCACAGCAGGGGCTGCGGCAGAGCGGCGGCGGCAGGGACATCCGCTTTATCATACGCGAGGGCAACATAACGCTGCACCATCAGCGGAAAAGCGGCTTTGTCGAGCTTCCGGTGATCGTTGAGCAGGCCGTAACGCATTTCGCCCAGCCAGCCGGTGCGCACAGGGATTTTCGCAAAAAACGGCACCAGTGCCGATTTTAACGAGTTCGGCAGCACATAAGCACGATCATACTTATTATCACGCAGGGAATGACCGAGACGGCGGCGCTCACCGAGTGCCAGTGCACCGTGGCCGATCGGCATAGCGACAGCCTCATCCACTTCCGGCATTTTTGCCAGCAGCGGACGGCACCACGCGGGTGCCATCACATCAATTGTTGCCTGCGGATAACGTGTTTTCAGGGTACGGTAAAGGCTTTGTGACATCATCATATCACCGACCCACGACGGCCCGATCACCAGAATTTTCATGTGCGTTTAATTAATTCCCCTGATTTAACCAAGCCATATATTCACGGACACCTTCAGCAACCGTTTTGAACTCACCCGGGTAGCCCGCTGCACGCAGATTAGTCAGGTCAGCCTGGGTATACGCCTGATAGCGGCCTTTCAGTTTTTCTGGGAACGGGATGTAATCGAGCGCGCACTGGCGTTCGCTGTGGAAACCGGTCACAGCATCGGCGACAGCCTGAAAAGATTCCGCGCGGCCGGTACCGCAGTTGAAAATACCGGATTTGGCATTTTTCCAGAACCACAGATTTACATCCGCCACATCACCCACATAGATGAAATCGCGCAGGAAGTTTTCACTGCCGGAGAATAATTTCGGGTTTTCGCCGTTTAAAATCTGATTATTCAGATGGAAAGCGACACTCGCCATGCTGCCTTTATGGCCTTCACGCGGGCCGTAGACGTTGAAATAACGGAAACCGCAGATCTGAGACTCTGCTTCCGGCAGAATTTCACGGACATACTGATCAAACAGGAATTTGGAATAACCATACACATTTAATGGTTTTTCATACTGCCGATCTTCAATAAAGTTATCACTGCGCCCGCCGTAGGTGGCGGCAGAAGAGGCATACAGGAACGGGATCTGACGATCCAGACAATAATGCAGCAGTTCTTTGGAGTACTGATAGTTATTATCCATCATGTACTTGCCGTCCCACTCGGTGGTGGATGAGCAGGCACCTTCATGGAATACTGCTTCGATATCCCCGAAATCATCCCCGGCTACAATACCGGCGATAAAATCTTCTTTATCCATGTAATCGGCGATATTCAGATCGACCAGATTGACAAATTTGGTGCCGTCTTTCAGGTTATCCACGACTAAAATATCAGTGTAACCGTCATCATTCAGTGCTTTTACAATATTGCTGCCGATAAATCCGGCACCGCCGGTGACAATAATCATCACGCATTCCTCTGTTCGGTTCATTCAAGAAAATGAAAAAATCACTGCTTTTATCATAGCATTGAAGGGGGTCTGACGTGGATGAAAAATTGCAGCGGCAGGAAGATCTCCCGTGTTACCGGGTTGTTTTCCGCTGATGATCTGTTATACCGTGAACACTATTTATTAGGTTATCTTATTATGTTATCCGGCCGGACAGTGTCTCCGGACTTTAAAGGAATATGCATGAACCCGACCACTGTTTTCCGGTTACCGCTATTATTTGTACTGGCCTATGCACTTATTCTGAGTGGTTCGCTGATCCTGGTTTCTTACCCGGATGTCAGTGTCCGCTATCCTGAATTATCATTAGCGGCCTATTTGTCAAAAGTATTTGCTTTTCAGCTGATTCAGCTGACCGGGCTTTTTACTCTGACATCATTATTTTTTTATCATTACCGGATAACACAACTGAATCGTAAAACTGTTCTGGCAGTTATCGGTCTTACTCTCTTTCTGTATACAGCAAACATGATCCTCGGCAGCCTCAAAGCGGAATGGCTCAGTCATCTGATGGCGACAATGATTGCGGAGAAAGCGGAGTTTGCTGACGTTATTCTGCTGGTCAAAACCGCAGATATTGGCCTGTACCTGATCTCATTTGTATTACTGGGTATCGCGACCCGTCTGGTGGCGAAATATTATCTTAAAGTCAGCCATCCTGCAGTTATCCCGGACGGAAAAACTCCGGATATTTACGCACTGTTGTTCAGTTGCGGGATGGTGTATCTGATGTGGATGATCGCATTATTTCTGACGGCGGTGATAACACCGCACCTCCCCGGCGGCATACCGGCACCGCTGTCTGATAATGCGTATACCACCGCGGCGGGTCTGCTGATTTCGTGCGGTATTGTTTTTATTGCTGTCCGTCAGCGGTTCCCGGTGGCAGGCGGAATATTGCAGATCAGGCCGCTGGTAATTTCCGTTCTGCTCAGTACCGTGCTCAGTATTCTGGTTATGGCGGCGATCACCGCCGGAACGGTTTATATGGTATTACTCACCAACAGTTTCCGGCACTTCGGGGAGACTGAGTTATGGATTATAACTGCGGTTTGTGTCGCTCTGACACTGTGGATAAGCCGTGCTGTCACCGGTGTGATGTTCCGCCGGTGATAATCTGATCATACTGTCGGCCGGGCTGGTTATCCCGGTCCTGCTATCGCTGAGTCTCTGCCGCCGGTTCAGCCGGTACTTTTTCCGCGGCCTTCAGGTCAGTGCTGACTGACTCTTTTGCCGCAGGCGGCGCGGTATCCGGCTGCGGTAGCGCCATGCGGACGGATAACAGGACTTCCGCCACTTTGCCGTTCATCTGATCTCTCAGGAGTGCTTCCGTCAGCAGATTGATATAGTTGGTGTAGAACTCCCCGCCGATTTCTGCTTTACCCTCACACTGCTCAGTCATTGGTGTCAGCCACGGTTTTTCCTTCACCACCGGTTTGACCGGCACGACCGGTTTCTCCGGCTGCGGTTTCACGGCAGATGGTTTACCGGCATGCGTCAGCATATATCCCGGCGATACCAGCTCAATATCCGGCGGCAGTTGCGGGATGAGTTTATGCAGTGCGCGGACCGTCGACGGATGCGGGTGCCCGATAGCGATCACCGACCCCTGTTTGCGTGCCAGAGCAACAGCCCGGTTCAGTTGCTTGCGCGTCTCTTCCTCTGTCTGCACATTATCCAGAAAAACCTGGCGGCGCAGTACGCGAACCGGTGTTCCCTGTGCAGCCTGTGTCGCTTTGGTGCTGCCGATGGTCACACTGTCGAGGAAATAAAAACCGGAGCCGGAGAGAGACGCCATCACATGCTGCATGGCGGTCAGATCAGAGGTCATCGCGCTGCCCATATGGTTATTCATGCCGGTGGCATACGGCACCCGGGCAATCGCAGCTTTAATCAGGGTATCAATTTCTGCGGCACTCATGGACGGGTGCAGAGTGTCGCGCTCCAGTGGCTGTTTGCTGATCGGTGCCATAGGCATATGGATAAGAATTTCACGGCCCTGGCGGTGTGCTTTTTCTGCCATTTCTTTGCCGAACGGGGAATTCGGCAGGATAGCAATGGAGACCTGCGGCGGCAGTTCCAGGATGCGGTTATCATCCTGTTTGCGGTAACCGAAATCATCGATCACAATGGCGAGCTGCGCTGCAGCGGCAGAAAACGTTATCAGTGACGAAGTGATAAAAAGTAACGAAGTCAGTACGATATTTTTGGTTTTCTGCCGGTAAGTCACTGTGTGCTATCTCCCCAGCCAGGGCTGCGGGTTAACCGTCCGTCCCTGGCGCCGGATTTCAAAATAGAGGCCCGGTCTTTCCTGGCCCCCGCTGCTGCCCACCAGTGCAATCGGCTGACCGGCTTTCACCTGATCACCCACATTCACCAGTGCGCTCTGGTTATAGCCGTAAAGGCTCATATCCCCTTTACCGTGCTCGACCACCACCATCAGACCATAACCCTGCAGCCAGTCTGCCAGCAGGACCCGGCCATCTGCCACTGCTTTTACCTGTGTGCCTTCCGGCGCGCCGATTACCATGCCTTTCCAGCGCAGTTCGCCGGAGATACTGTCACCGAACCGGTGCAGCAGCGGACCACGAACCGGCCAGATAGCCTGACCGGCCGGACGGCCCAGTCCCCCGGTGCGGGACATCAGCGAGCGCTCGTCCTGAGTCGGGGTATAGGTGGAACCTTTTTTCTTCGCCTGCGCCTGTTTCTCGCGGATACGGGCGGCTTCACGGGCTTCGCGTTCCGCACGGGCTTTGGCTTCGCGCTCCGCTTTGGCTATCTTGTTACGCAGCTGGCTTTCGTTCTCCCGCATCACCAGCAAATCTTTCTGATCGGCTTTCAGCGAGCGCTCCAGCTCAGTCAGGGTGGATTTCCGGGCGGTCTGGGCACGATCCAGCTTTTTCTTTTCAGTCTGCTGTTTGCCGAGCAGGCTTTTATGCTCTGCACGTTTTTGTTGCTCAGTCTGGCGGCGGGCGTGTAACTGCTGCGTGGTCTCTTCCAGCTCTGCAATGGTTTTTTCCCGTGCGGCACCGATATAGGTGTAATAGGCAAGGATCCGCTCATCGCGCTGGCCTTCCTCACCCTTGAAAATCAGTTCAATACCCTGATGACGCCCCTGGCGGAATGCGGCGTCCAGTTGTTTTGACAGCAGCGCCCGCTGGGCTTTCTGCTTCGCATCCAGCTGTTTGATTTCTGCGCTGAGAGTCGTGATTTCACTGTCGAGCTGTTTCAGGGTTTTCTGTGTGGAATAGAGTTCACGACCGGCAGCGGCGATATCCTTTTCCTGATTTTTCAGCTGGGTTAACAGATTTGCACGTTTTCCCTGCTGCTCTTTGACGCTCTTTTCTTTCTCCGCGATATTCAGCTGGAGATTTTTCAGCTCATTCTTGCTGGCATCGGCGGTGGTTGTATTGGCGGCAGAAACAGCAAAAGAGACCGGCAACAGCAGAGCTGCCAGTAATGTGCGGACACCGGGGGACACCCGGCGGGAATGCGTGCGGAAAACGTGCTTATGCGCCAATTTATCTGACCCTGCCGTTACGCCAAAGAAACGATCGTATTTAACTATTCTAAACTGCAATTATTCCATGCCATTTAAAGCGTTACCAGTCCTGTTATCCGGGATTTACACTTCGGGACAATCCGGCGGCGGAGATTCATCGCGAATTTGTTGCGTTTGTTTTTTACCTTAGCCGTGAATCAATGGTAAATTAACCCCTCTGTCTGTCGGAAAAATGAATTTTCGCGGCATGCGCCGCAAAATTACGATGAAAACAGCCATAACCCGGGCAAGACCGGCTGTATTTGAACCGGCACACAGGTATACTTCTGCCCTTTGATCTTTGTTATTAACCAACGGGAGTTATTGTCCCCCATGCTGCAAGAAATTATGCCATTTGTCAGTAAGCACCCTATTATCAGCCTTGTATGGGTCGCGTTACTGATCTCAGTCATCGTACTGACTGTCAAAGGACTGTTTTCAAAAGTGAAAACAATTCCGCGTTCTACCGCTATCGCACTGATTAATAAAGAAGAAGCGATTGTCGTGGATACCCGTACCCGGGACGATTTCCGCCGTGGTCATATCATTGACGCGGTCAATCTGACGCCGTCAGAAATTAAAGACAACAACCTCGGTGAAGTGGAAAAACACAAAAACCGTCCTGTTATCCTGGTTTCCGCCAACGGTATGGAGCTGGTCAAACCGGCTGAAAGCCTGCTCAAAGCCGGTTTTGAACGTGTATTTGTGCTGAAAGACGGCCTCTCCGGCTGGACCGGTGATAACTTACCGCTTTCCCGCAGCAAAAAGTAATCCGGCAAAGGATGATTGGAACATCCCCTTTGTAACTCACACTCTTTATATGGATATCAAAAGGTAACACTATGTCAGAACAACAAAACACAGAAATGTCTTTCAACATTCAGCGCGTTTACACCAAAGATATTTCTTTTGAAGCGCCGAATGCACCTGCCGTTTTCCAGCAGGAGTGGCAGCCGGAAGTGAAGATGGATCTGGACACCGGCTCAACCAAACTGGCTGATGACGTTTATGAAATCGTTCTGCGCGTCACTGTGACAGCGACTATGGGCGAAGAAACCGCATTCCTGTGTGAAGTTCAGCAGGCCGGTATTTTCACCATCGGCGGTCTGGAAGGTACTCAGCTGGCACACTGCCTGGGTGCATACTGCCCGAATATCCTGTTCCCGTATGCCCGTGAGTGCATCGCAGGTCTGGTCGGCCGCGGCACATTCCCTCAGCTGAACCTGGCACCGGTTAACTTCGATGCACTGTTCATGAACTATCTGCAGCAGCAGGAACAACAGCAGGCTGCGCAGGAAGGTACACAGGAAGCATAATGACAGACGCTTCTATGACTGTACTCGGTGCCGGTTCATACGGCACCGCTTTAGCGATCACACTGGCCCGTAACGGGCACCGTGTGGTGCTGTGGGGGCATGACCCGGAACATATCCGTCAGCTTGAGGCTGATCGTGCCAACCAGGCATTTTTGCCGGATGTCCCGTTCCCGGATACCCTGATCCCTGAAGCCTCCCTTGAAAAAGCCCTCGCGGCCAGCCGTAATATTCTGCTGGTGGTGCCGAGCCATGTGTTCGGGGACGTGCTCAAACGTGTCAAACCGCTGCTGCGGCCTGATGCCCGGATTATCTGGGCGACCAAAGGTCTGGAAGCGGAAACCGGGCGCCTGCTGGGTGAAGTGGTGCGTGAAGTCCTCGGGGATAAAATTCCGCTGGCTATGATTTCCGGTCCCTCTTTTGCCAAAGAGCTGGCTGCCGGCCTGCCGACGGCGATTGCTGTCGCGGCGACAGAACCTGCCTTTGCGGATGAGGTTCAGCAGCTTTTCCACTGCGGAAAAAGCTTCCGTGTCTATAAAAACCCGGATTTTATCGGGATCCAGCTTGGCGGTGCCGTGAAAAACGTCATTGCGATTGGGGCGGGGATCTCTGACGGAATGGGGTTTGGTGCCAATGCGCGAACCGCGCTTATCACCCGTGGCCTGGCAGAAATGACCCGCCTGGGAGTGGCATTAGGCGCAGACCCGTCTACCTTTATGGGGATGGCCGGTCTGGGTGACCTCGT
Source organism: Morganella sp. HSTU-ASny43 (assembly GCF_022819185.1). Taxonomy (NCBI): domain Bacteria; kingdom Pseudomonadati; phylum Pseudomonadota; class Gammaproteobacteria; order Enterobacterales; family Morganellaceae; genus Morganella; species Morganella sp. HSTU-ASny43. Next base: position 1,698 of record NZ_WSPG01000009.1, on the reverse strand, counting down.
GCTGACCTGTACTGACAACCAGTCCCGTAACCGCCGTTTCGGTATGATGATGGGGCAGGGCGTGAGTGTGGATGAAGCACAGGAGCGTATCGGTCAGGTGGTGGAAGGATACCGTAATACCAAAGAAGTTCGTGCGCTGGCAGAGCGTGCAGGCGTTGAAATGCCTATCACCGAGCAAATCTATCAAATACTCTACTGCAATAAAGATGTGCTCGAAGCTGCCCGTGCCCTGTTGGGGCGTGCCACCAAAGAAGAAGGTGAGCACTTTTAAGCCCGTTTTTTTATCCGAAGTCTGTGAGGTAATTATGTCCTACGAAGAACTGGAAGAAGTCTGGAGCTATATAAAGCAGGAAGCGCGGGACTTTGCTGATTGTGAGCCGATGCTGGCCAGTTTTTTCCATGCGACATTACTCAAGCATGAAAATCTGGGCAGCGCGCTCAGTTTTATGCTGGCCAACAAACTGGCAACCCCGACCATGCCGGCGATTTCTGTCCGTGAAGTGGTGGAAGAGGCGTATCACAATGATCCGCAGATGATTAAATCCGCTGCCATGGATATTAAAGCCGTCCGCCTGCGGGATCCGGCGGTGGATAAATACTCCACGCCGCTGCTCTACCTGAAGGGCTTCCACGCTTTACAGGCTTACCGCATCGCTAACTGGCTGTGGAATCAGAACCGCCGCGCGCTGGCAACCTACCTTCAGAACCAGGTTTCCGTGACATTTGGTGTGGATATCCACCCGGCCGCCAAAATCGGCCACGGCATTATGTTTGATCACGCAACCGGCATTGTCATCGGCGAAACGGCGGTAGTGGAAAATGATGTCTCCATCCTGCAGTCCGTCACCCTCGGCGGTACCGGCAAAACCGGCGGTGACCGCCACCCGAAAGTCCGCGAAGGCGTGATGATTGGTGCTGGTGCCAAAATCCTCGGCAATATCGAAATCGGACGCGGTGCCAAAATCGGCGCAGGCTCCGTGGTTCTGCACCCGGTCCCGGCACACACCACCGTTGCAGGTGTACCGGCAAAGATAGTCGGTAAACCGGGGTGTGAAAAACCCTCTCTGGATATGGATCAGCACTTTAACGGGTGCGAGGGGATTTAGTTTCCTGATTCAGCAGCCAAAAGTAAAAAAGACAGCCAAGGCTGTCTTTTTTGTGACTGAAATACAGAACACATTAATCCCGTAATAACGCCCCTGCATAATCCAGTTGCCGCCAGGTTTCAAATACAATTACTGCAACGGTATTGGATAAATTCATACTGCGGCTGTTCGGCAGCATCGGCACGCGGATTTTTTGATCCACCGGCATATTATCCAGCACATAAGGCGGTAATCCGCGAGTTTCCGGGCCGAACAACAGATAATCCCCGGCCTGATAGCTGACATTACTGTGTCGTGGTGTGCCCTTAGTGGTCAGTGCAAACACCCGGTTACCAGTCGGCGACTGAGCATTATCAGAACTCAGCCCCTCGCTTTCGAGAAAGGCATAATAATCATGGTGATGTTTGATATCCGCAAACTCACTGTAATCCAGCCCGGCCCGCCGCAGCCGCTTATCATCCCAGGTAAACCCCAGCGGATGAATCAGATGCAGCCGAAAGCCGGTATTGGCGCATAACCGGATTATATTGCCGGTGTTTGGTGGTATTTCAGGTTCGAATAAGACGATGTTGAGCATGGTATTATATAAACT
>NZ_WSPG01000095.1:0-344 GCF_022819185.1 Morganella sp. HSTU-ASny43 | reverse complement strand
CCCATGATCCTTGAGATGGGCCTGAAATGGCAGCAAATCAGCATGACATCGGAAGACGCACAGTTCCTTGAGACCCGCAAATTCCAGCTGGAGGAAATCTGCCGTATTTTCCGTGTGCCGCTGCATATGATTCAGAATACAGATCGGGCTACCTTCAATAACATTGAGAATCTCGGGATTGGTTTTATCAATTATTCTCTGGTGCCTTATCTGACCCGAATAGAACAACGTATCAATGCCGGACTGGTGAAACCATCAAAACAGGGTGTTTTTTACGCGAAATTCAACGCAGGGGCATTGTTACGCGGAGATATGAAATCACGGTTTGATGCTTATGCCACCGG
>NZ_WSPG01000094.1:0-396 GCF_022819185.1 Morganella sp. HSTU-ASny43 | reverse complement strand
TTCCTCCATAGTTCAGTCGGTAGAACGGCGGACTGTTAATCCGTATGTCGCTGGTTCAAGTCCAGCTGGAGGAGCCAAATTTAAAAGCCTGCTCACTGAGCAGGCTTTTTTCATTTCTGCTGTTCTTCTTTTTCCGCACGGCTTCTGATGAATTCCCTGAGGGTGAAAATCCGGATTTATACCTGTTAACCCCGTGATTTTGATGATTATTCCGCCGGAATGCTCATAAGTACGGCAAACAGATCACAATCTCTGATTTTCGCTTTGACAATCCGTTCTGACCACATTACTATGCACCCCGTTCTCACAGAGAACACGCTTCCTCCATAGTTCAGTCGGTAGAACGGCGGACTGTTAATCCGTATGTCGCTGGTTCAAGTCCAGCTGGAGGAGCCA
>NZ_WSPG01000093.1:0-401 GCF_022819185.1 Morganella sp. HSTU-ASny43 | reverse complement strand
TTTTCCGGTGACGGATGATGTTATCCGGATTGTGCCTGTTGTGATCGGCAGCAAACGCGGGGGATTGCTGCAGGTTATTTTCGGTGCGGTAATGGTGGCTGCTGCGTTCTGGACAGGCGGTGCGTCAGTGGCGGCATGGGGAGCGATGCATACCGGGCTGGCCATGACCGGCGTATCCATGATGCTGGGCGGTATAATCCAGATGTTGTCCCCGCAGCCGGGCGGACTTGCTATGAAAGACCAGGGCGAAAATAAACCATCATATGCATTCGGTGCGCCGGTGAACACCGTTTCTCAGGGCTATCCGGTACCGATCGGTTATGGTAAGCGCCGCATCGGCGGCGCGGTTATCTCAGCCGGAATTTACGTCGAAGATCAGCAGTAACTTTCCCTTCAGTTAT
>NZ_WSPG01000092.1:0-417 GCF_022819185.1 Morganella sp. HSTU-ASny43 | reverse complement strand
GTATAGTATATAGAGTTTTGTAAACTTAGAAATATTAAAGCAGATAGTATGATAATATTTTTAGAATTCTTTAACTGTATAAATAGCAATGACAAAAGAAGTACACCAATTAAACCCAGTTCACTTAGAATTAATAAAATATCGAAGTGCATGGCTGGTTGGCTCTCTGTCACGTTGGCAATAAGAAAATTTATACTTTCACCAGGGCCTGCGCCAAAGTAAAAATATGATTTCCAAAGGGTTATTCCTAGATTAAGGAATTCCATACGACTATAGTTAGAACCAAACGAGGTGTCAAATGAGGTTGAAAAGCGCTGATTAACGATACCTAATATAATGAGTGAAGATATTAATGTAATAACTGAAAGTAACTTAACAGAAAATTTACTCGTTACCCATGGTTTATAAAATATGAGG
>NZ_WSPG01000091.1:0-429 GCF_022819185.1 Morganella sp. HSTU-ASny43 | reverse complement strand
AACTAATAAAAATGAGGAATAAAAAATATTAGCAGATTAATTTATTTTTTCTTCCAAAGGAGAAAATGAGTAGTAAAGAAAAAATAATTTGAATAATAAAAATAATTAGATATGTATTTTCAAATTCTATTTTCATATAGGGTGATAATACTATCACTGAACAAACAAAGATAAAAAATGAAGTAATTATAATAAGTGTTATTTTATTTTTATAGATCGCATATAAAGAAAATCCAAAAAATTGAAATAAAGAAATTGATAAGTATGAAAAAACAACAGCGTATTCCCATATTAAAAGCATTGCTAGTAATATAAATATATTATAGATAGCTAAGGCTATTTTAAAATAAGAGATGGGAGTATTTTTTCTCTTAAAAAAATAGTCCATAAAAAATATCATAAATGATGAAATATTAATCAATATAAAAA
>NZ_WSPG01000090.1:0-452 GCF_022819185.1 Morganella sp. HSTU-ASny43 | reverse complement strand
GACAATTTTTCATCACCGTCTGCGCCGGTATTCATCAGCTCACGCCATCTGAGCCAGGCTGCCGAAGACGGTTCCCGCAGAATAACGGTGACTCCGTTCCATTCAGGTACCTTCACCATTTTTGAGCGGAAGGCGTTTTTTGGACTGAGTGCCAGTTCTTTTAATGACAGTTTCCGATTCGCCACGGCTTATTCCCTCTTTCCCGGCTCAGTTACCGCCCCGTTTTTCAGCGGAACAGGCTTACCTTTCATGCGCAGTGTGAAAGACGCGGTGACCAGCCCGCTGGTTGACGCACTCCAGCTGTTCTGCCGGACTTCTGCCAGGAAGGCATAACCATTACCTGACGGAAACTCCACTTTGAACGCATGAATAGTATCTTTGTCATAGGCAGTACGCAGAACTTCCTGACCTTCATCCGGTGACCAGTTACCGGAGATCGTGATTTCCCCCGG